>NZ_JAGTJY010000188.1:0-11819 GCF_018195695.1 Achromobacter sp. Marseille-Q0513
TGGCGGGGCTGGTCGCGATGGGGGTAGACATGGTGGCGCGGGTTCCGGTAAATAGCGAAATATCATACGATGGAACACCGTGATGAAACATCACCTATATTCTGCGCAAAACTACCAAATACAGATCAAATGAACGATAAATTAGAAAAAATAGATAAGTTTGATCTCAGCATCATCAGCTGCCTGCAAAAAGACGGCGCCTTGTCCCAGCGCGAGCTGGCCGATCGGGTGGGCCTGTCGCAGAACGCCTGCTGGCGCCGGCTGCAACGCTTGAATGCCTGCGGCATCATCCGCGGCACGCGGGCCGAGGTCAGCCTGGTGGCGCTGGGCCTGGACCTGACGGTGTTCGTCATGATCCGCACCAGCCACCACGCCAAGGCCTGGGCCGACGGGTTCCGCCTGCACGTCGAGCGCCTGCCGGAAGTCACCGAGTTCTATCGCATCGGCGGAGACTGGGATTACCTGATCAAGGTGGTCTGCCGCGGCATGGCGGGCTATGACCGGTTCTATCAAAAGCTGATCACGGATTTCGAGCTGTCGACGGTGACCGGATTCTTCGCCATGGAAGCGATCATCGAGAACCGGCCGCCGGATCTGCGCGTGCTGGAAGGCTGACCCGGGCTGTCGGCCACTCATCACCAGGCGGCTCGGACCGACCGTCCTGCCCAGGCCAAGGACAGCGGGGCTTTTGGGTATCATCCGGCATCGCCATTCATGTCAGGCCCCATGACCACCCTGCCCGCCCCCATGCCCGAAGCCCGGTTCTGGCAACTGATGACGCATGTCGACCGCCGGCTGCTGCTGTCCGGGCAGGACGACGAGAGCCTGACGCCGCTGCGTGTGGCGCTGGGCCAATTGCCCGCCGATGACATCGTTGCCTTTGCCCTGCGCCTGGCCGACAGGCTCGCGGCCCTGCTGACCGCCTCGCGCGCCAGGACGGGACCGTTTGGCGACGACGCGCTGCTCTATGCCGCCTGCCATGCCGTCGCGCGCGGACAGGCGTGGTTCGAAGCCTCGCTGCGCTGGCCGGCGATGTTCGACGATCCGGACGCCGATCCCGACACGAGCTGGTGCGAATCGTTGCTGTACGTGGCGCGCGAGGCCTGGAGCCAGGCCAGCGGCGCCGACGAGGACGATTTCCCGGTCTGGACGCTGGAGGAAGGCCTGGCGCCGTTCGCCGGCAAGCTGCCCGCGTCCACCGCCAGCGACGCCGCGCGCCGCCCCGCCACATCGCCGACCGCCTACACCGTCTACGCCAGCTTCGAGCAGCATCCCGGCATCGCCCGCCACGTGGAGCCGGAGGAAAACGTCCGCGTCACGCTAGCCGGGCTGCTGGACGACTACTTCTGGTGCCTGCTCGATCTGGACGACTATCTGGGCATCGTCAATGAACAGGGGCAGAGCTTCCAGCTCCTGCATGACGCCGCCAAGAACCTGTACTGGGCCGAAGTGCCTTGCGAGGCCGACAACGCCTCCTACGGCCAGGAATTCTCGCGCGAAGCCCTGCTGGACCTGCTGCACCGCCTGCCCGCGAACTTCGACCAGGCGATGTTCGAGGCCCCGCAGAAGCTGGCCTGGGACGAGTAGCCCCGACGCACACTAGGCCGCCGAGGCGCGCGCGTGCAGGGCCGCGATCGCGCAGCTGTCCACCCGCGCCTGCACTGAATCCGCGCGGCTGGTCAGCAGGACCGGCACGCGCGTGCCCAGCACCAGCCCGGCCGCGCCGGCGCCGGTCAGCCAGGTGAGTTCCTTGTAGAGCATGTTGCCGGCCTCGATATCGGGCGCCAGCAGGATGTCGGCCTGCCCCGCCACCGGCGAGGCGATGCCCTTCAGCTCCGCCGCCTCGCGCGAGATGGCGTTGTCCAGCGCCAGCGGTCCGTCCACCAGCGCGCCGCGTATCTGCATCCTGTCGGCCATCTTGGACAGGGCCGCCGCGTCCAGCGTGGCCGGCATGGACGGGTTCACCGATTCCGTCGCGCACAGCACCGCCACCTTGGGCCGGTCCACGCCCAGCGAGCGCGCCAGGTCGATGGCGTTCTGCGCGATGTCGGCCTTCTCGGCCAGCGTGGGCGCGATATTGACCGCCGCGTCCGTCAGGATGAACAGCTTGGGATAGGCCGCGACCGACATCACGAAGGCATGGCTGATGCGCCGCGCCGTGCGCAGGCCCGACTCGCGCGCCACCACCGCCGCCATGAAATGGTCGCTGTGCAGGCTGCCCTTCATCAGCATGCCCACGGCGCCATCGCGCGCCAGCGCCGCCGCGGCCCGCGCCGATTCCAGCTCGTCGTCGGGCGCGTCGATGATCTCCAGCCCGCCGGCTGGCAGACCCGATTCCTCCAGCAGCCGCGCGATGCGCGCGCGCGGCCCCACCAGCACCGGCTCGATATAGCCGGCGGCGCGCGCCTCGACCGCCGCGCCCAGGCTGGACGCGGACAAGGGATACGCCACTGCCGTGCGCAGCCGGCCCGCCGACAGCGCGGCATCGCGCAGCGGCGCGAACAATCCATCGCTCGCCATCTTTCTCGCTCCTGCTGGCGCCGCCCCGCGCGGCGCGCTGGCCTCGGCCCGGCGCGCCGCCGGGCCCGTTGTCGCGGACGTATCGGCAGGCCGCGCCGGATCCCCGCTCCTGGATCCTGTGGACCGCATCCGTGCCTCCGGATCCGGCCCCGGCGCGCGCCCGTCCGCGCGCCTAGTGTCCCGCCGGCTCGATCGACAGCGGCGTTTCCCCCGACGCGAAGGGCTGGTTGACGTAGGGCTGGTACTTCTTCAGGAAGCGCACCGGTTGCTTGAGCGCGTCGCGGCGGAACGGATCGCCCAGTTCCTGGCTCACCATCATCTCCAGCACCGTGGTCTTGCCCTCGGACTGCGCCTTGCAGGCCGCGCGCAGCGCGTCGCCCACCTGGTCGGCATGCTCGACCCGCAGGCCCTCCGCCCCCATCGCGCGCGCCAGCTCGGCGAAGTTCGGGTTCTGCAGATTGCTGCCGACGAAACGGCGACCATAGAAGTCCACCTGGTTCTTCTTTTCCGCGCCCCACTGGCCGTTGTGGAATACCACCGCCGTCACCGGAATGCGTTCGCGCACGCAGGTCAGCAGTTCCTGGAAGCTCATGCACCAGGCGCCGTCGCCTACATAGGCCACGGCCGGACGGTCGGGCCGGCCCAGCTTGGCGCCGATCAGCGCCGGCAGCGCGTAGCCGCAGTTGCCGAAGCTCATGGCCGCCAGCATGGAATTCGGTTCGTCGAAGCGCAGATAGCTGTTGGACACCGAGCAGATGTTGCCGATGTCGGTGGACACCATCACATGCTCGGGCATGGCCAGTTCCAGCTCGCGCAGCATGCGGCGCGGATGCATGCGGCCGCCGCCCCGGCTGATGATGTCCAGGCTCCAGTCGTCGCGCTCGTGCGACCAGCCGTCCAGTTCCTTTTCCCAGGCGCTCTTCTCGGAAATGATGCGGTCGGCGCGCGCGCTCAGCGTGGCCGAGCAGGCCAGCTCGCGCGCGGCCAGCTTGGCCGCCAGCGCGGCCGCCGCCGGCTTGGCGTCGCCGCAGATGCCCACCGATACCGGGCGCACCAGCCCCAGCATGCGATGGTCCGCATCCACCTGGATGATGCGGGCGTTCTTGGGCCAGTAGTCCAGCCCGTGCTGCGGCAAGGTGCCGAACGGCCCCAGCCGCGTGCCCAGCGCCAGCACCACGTCGGCCTCGGACAACCGCTTCAGGCCGGCCTTGGCGCCCTGGTAGCCCAGCGGGCCGCACCACAGCGGATGGCGCGACGGGAAGGCGTCGTTGTGCAGATAGCTGGTCACCACCGGCGCGCCCAGCAGCTCGGCCAGCGCCACGCACTCGGCCTGCCCGTCCGAGAACAGCACGCCGCCGCCGGCCACGATCACCGGAAAGCGCGCCTCGGCCAGCAGCCTGGCCGCCGCTTCCAGGTCTTCCTCGGCGCCTGGACCGCGACGCACGCGGCGCGGCTCGGGAATCGCCACGTCGATCTCGCCATAGAAGTAGTCGCGCGGGATGTTCAGCTGCGCCGGGCCGCGCTCGGCCATGGCGTTGTCGAAGGCCTTGGCCGTGAACTCGGCCATGCGGTCGGCGCGGTTGACGTGCGCCTGGTACTTGGTGATGCGCGAGAAGATCGGCAGCTGCTCGGTTTCCTGGAAGCCGCCCAGGCCCATGCCGGACGTGCCCGTCTCGGGCGTGATCGCCACCACCGGGCTGTGCGCCCAGTAGGCCGCCGCCACGCCCGTCACGAAATTGGTGATGCCCGGGCCATTCTGCGCGATGCAGACGCCGTGCCGGCCCGTCACCCGCGAATAGCCGTCGGCCATGTGCGCCGCGCCCTGCTCGTGCACCGTCGGCACGAAGCGGATGCCCGCCGCCGGAAACAGGTCGAGCGCGTCCATGAAGGCCGAGCCGACGATGCCGAAGACGTCCTTCACGCCCTGGGCGACCAGGGTTTCCACAAACGCTTCGCTGGGGGTCATGTGTTGCTTGCTGCTCATGTCTATCTCCTGGCGGGCCGGCGCTGGACGGGTGGATTCTGGATTGCATATCGGCCGGGCTACGCCGATACTGCACCCGAAGCGCCGTCATTCCCATCCCGCCTCGTTCCACTTTCCGCAAAATCCGTCACGGGGCGGGCCGCCACAGGCCAGATCTTCATTTTTTGAAAGATGAAAGACGAATCCTCCGCCGCGCTGCGCGCGCTCACCCTGCTGGAATTGGTGGCGCAATCCGAACGTCCGGTGTCGCTGGCCGCCCTGACCGAGGCCTCCGGGCTGCCCAAGCCGTCCGTGCTACGCATCCTGTCGCGGCTGGCCGACGGCGGCATGCTGCTGCGCGAACCCGCCAGCAAGAGCTACGTCAGCGGCCCCCGGCTGGCCGCGCTGGCGCGCGACGCCATGATCAACTCGCCGCTGCGCGGCGAGCGCCACCGCATCCTGGACAGCCTGGTCGACGAGATCGGCGAGACCTGCAACTGCACCATGCTGGACGGCGACGAGGTCGTCTACCTGGACCGCGTCGAGACCGCCTGGCCGCTGCGCGTCAACCTGCAGCCCGGCTCGCGCGTGCCGCTGCACTGCAGCGCCAGCGGCAAGCTGTTCCTGGCCCACATGCGGCGCGAGGCGCGCGAACGCCTGCTGGCCGCCGCGCCGCTGCCGCGCTACACGCCCAACACCCTGTGCGACATGCAGGCGCTGGACCCGGAGTTCCGCAGCATCCGCAAGGAAGGCGCCAGCTTCGACCGCGAGGAGTACCTGCTGGGCATCGTCTGCATGGCCGTGCCCATCCTGCACGGCAATCGCGCCGTGGCCGCCGTGGCGCTGCACGCGCCGCTGGCGCGCCTGTCCATCGACGCGGCCCGCGCCTGGCTGCCGCGCATGCAGCAGGCGGCGGCGGCGCTGGCGCGGACGTATGAAACCGCGGAATCGGCGGCCGACTGAGCGGCCAGGCCTTACACTCTCGCCCTATACCTTCTTTCTCGCGCCCGCTCATCGCGGGCCAGCCTTGCCGTGACCGACACCGCCTTCTCCTCCCTGCCCCTGGCCCCCGCCCTGCTCCAGAACCTGGAAAGCCTGGGCTTCACGCAGATGACCCCCATCCAGGCGCAGAGCCTGCCCCTGATCCTGGAGGGCCGCGACCTCATCGCCCAGGCCAAGACCGGCAGCGGCAAGACCGCCGCCTTCGGCTTGGGCCTGCTGCAGAAGATCAACCCGCCCTGGCTGGCGCCGCAATGCCTGGTACTGTGCCCCACGCGCGAGCTGGCCGACCAGGTGGCGCAGGAACTGCGCCGGCTGGCGCGCCAGATCTCCAACATCAAGGTGCTGACCCTGTGCGGCGGCGCCGCGGTGCGCCCCCAGGCCGAGTCGCTGGCCCACGGCGCCCACGTCGTGGTCGGCACGCCGGGCCGCATCCAGGATCACCTGGCGCGCGGCAGCCTGGACCTGGCCGGCCTGAACACCCTGGTGCTGGACGAGGCCGACCGCATGGTCGACATGGGCTTCTACGACGATATCGTCGCCATCGCCTCGCACTGCCCGACCAAGCGCCAGACCCTGCTGTTCTCGGCCACCTACCCCGACAACATCCGCAAGCTGGCCGCCCGCTTCCTGCGCAATCCGGCCGAGGTCAAGGTCGAGGCCCAGCACGACGCCAGCCGCATCGAGCAGATCTTCTACGAGATCAAGCCCGAGGAACGCCTGGACGCCGTCGCCCGCCTGCTGGCGCATTTCCGGCCGTCGTCCACGCTGGCCTTCTGCAACACCAAGATCCGCAGCCACGACCTGGTCGAGGCCCTGAACCAGCAAGGCGTCAGCGCCCTGGCGCTGAACGGCGACCTGGAACAGCGCGAGCGCGACGAGATCCTGATCCAGTTCGCCAACAACAGCTGCTCGGTACTGGTCGCCACCGACGTGGCCGCGCGCGGGCTGGACATCCAGAACCTGGGCGCCGTCATCAACGTCGACGTGACCAAGGACACCGAGGTTCACGTCCACCGCATCGGCCGCAGCGGCCGGGGCGAACAGAAGGGCCTGGCGCTGAGCCTGTGCTCGCCCGACGAGATGCGCTGGGCCACCCTGATCGAGCAATACCAGGGCGTCCCGCTGGTCTGGGGCGACCTGCAATCGCTGCGCCCCAAGGCCGACCGCCCGCTGCGCGCGCCCATGGTCACGCTGTGCATCCAGGGCGGCAAGAAGGACAAGCTGCGCCCCGGCGACCTGCTGGGCGCGCTGACCGGCGACGGCGGCCTGACGTTCGAGCAGGTCGGCAAGATCAACGTCACCGAGTTCAATACCTACGTCGCGCTGGACCGCCGCATCGCCAAGCAGGCGTTCTCGCGCATGTCCAACAGCGCCATCAAGGGCAAGCGCTTCCGCATGCGCTACCTGGAAGAGCTGTAAGCGTTGGTTAACGCTCCCAGGAAGCCCTGGCCGAATGCTTGATGGATTTGCTCGGGTTTTGCCATAATGGCCGCGCCTGTCCGGCCCCCGGGGAAAAAAGGGGACCGGACAGAGGAACCATAGGCTCGCGGTGCGCTCCAACCAGCCCACTGTTCTTCTCAATCTGAATAAGAGAACCCCAACATGATCAAATCCGACGACACCGGCAAGCTGATCCTGCGCCTGACCCTGGGCATCCTGATTCTGCTGCACGGCCTGTTCAAGCTCGCGGGCGGCGGCGTCAGCGGCATCGCCGGCATGCTGTCCTCGCACGGCCTGCCGGGCTTTCTGGCCTATGGCGCCTACATCGGCGAGATCCTGGCCCCGGTGCTCATCATCGTAGGCATCTACACCCGCCTGGGCGGCCTGATCATCGCCATCAACATGGTGGTCGCCATCCTGCTGGCCCATACCGGCCAGCTGGCCAGCCTGACCAACAA
Organism: Achromobacter sp. Marseille-Q0513; assembly: GCF_018195695.1. NCBI lineage: Bacteria > Pseudomonadati > Pseudomonadota > Betaproteobacteria > Burkholderiales > Alcaligenaceae > Achromobacter > Achromobacter sp. Marseille-Q0513. The sequence goes on from NZ_JAGTJY010000188.1 coordinate 7,384, forward strand.
CGGCGGCTGGGCGCTGGAACTGCAAGGCATGTTCCTGTTCACCGCGCTGGCCATCGCCTTCATGGGCGCGGGCCGCTTCAGCCTGGCGGGCAATGGCGGGCGCTGGAACTGAGGCGCGCGTGATCGTCCGGCATGAAGACTGACGGCGCGAGCCGCCGGTTGATGGAAACAAGGGTCGCCGCCAGGCGGCCCTTGTTCTTTTCGGATCATGCTCGCCGCGCGCTTGATCGTGATCCGGCCATGATCCAAGATTCGTCCGATTGATGATTCCCCGGACTACAGTCCGATATTCGTCCGCTTGATGACTCCCCGGACTACAGTCCGATTGATGAGCTCCCAGATGAAGCAATCGCCGACCGCTCCCGCCGACAACGTGATCGCGCTGTACCAAGAACATGCCCGCGCCTTTGAGCAGCAGAGAAGCCGCGATCTGTTCGAGCGCGGCTGGCTGACGCGCTTTCTGGCGCTGCTGCCGGCATCCGGCAAGCCGCGCGTGCTGGACATCGGCTGCGGCAACGGCGTGCCCATCGCCCGCCACCTGATCGAACAGGGTTGCGAGATCACGGGCGTGGACACCTCCCTGCCCCTGCTCGCAGGCGCGCAAGCCGCGTTCCCGGATCACCGCTGGATCGCCGCCGACATGCGCCGCCTGCCCTTGAACGAAACCTTCCACGGGCTGATCGCCTGGCACAGCTTCTTTCATCTGAAGCCCGAAGACCAGCGGCCCATGTTCGCCACCTTCGCACGCCTGGCCGCGCCAGGCGCGCCGCTGATGTTCACCAGCGGGACCACGCTGGGAGAAGCGATCGGAGAACTCGAAGGACAGCCGCTATATCACGGCAGCCTGGACCGCCAGGAGTATCGCGACCTGCTGGAAGCCAACGGGTTTGAAGTGGTGCGATATGTCGAGTGGGATGAGGAATGCGGCCGCGCGAATGTCTGGCTGGCCAGGCGTGGCGGCGCCATCGAGGGCGAGACGCGCTAGTCGCTATCGCCGCAACGCCAGGCGAATCAGTCGCGGTTGATCAAGTCCTGCGTATCCCGGATGAACCAGGGAAGATTCAGCCTTTCTCCCTCGCCGGACTGGATGGTCAGGCGCCGGTCCGAGGAAGCCGGGGCGCTGTTCGGGCTTTGTGCCGAGGGAGATGGCCGGCTGCGGTAGTCCATGTCGGCGCGCCGGGGCGGGGTGTCCGCGCAGGCGGCGAGCGTTGCGACTGTGACTGCGGCAAGAACGGGGCGCAATGCCCGGCGTAGGGTCTTCATGGTCTTCTGATCCTGCTCGTGGCACGGGCTGGCGTGCCGTGTGGTCATGGTCTTACTCCACACCTTACTCGCAATGCGTAGCGCGAGGCAGTATCAGATCCCCAGGGAAACGCCTGTTTAGTTGAATGAACACAACCGCTCATCCACCTTGAGCCTGCTTACCAGTAAACGAACAGGAGCCGGCTCTACCTGCCTTCGGTGAAGATAAACAAACCAGGTATTTCTTAACATAAGGAGTTTTTTCAAAACATCTCGAGATTGAGTTACATTGCCTCACCCAATTAAACCCTCTTCCTCGCTGACGGATTGAAAACATGCGCTTTTTTCCGCCTTTGGTTTTGACAATGGCCGTCCTTGCCGCTGGTTGCGCTCCCGCGCTCAAGACAACGACGCCTCCTGCCGTTCAGGCCGAAATGCAGTCGGAAGTCTCTGTTTCCGCCAACATGCCTGAGAAGAAGTATTTGCCGAAGCAGGCAGGCCACATCGTAGACACGCGCTATATCTTCATGCAGACCGGCGGCGGCAGCATTCTGTTAGGGCCGATTTTTGGCAGCATGAACGTCTCTCGCCTGTCCCAGGAAATGGCCAAGCAATATAAGGACTCGGTCATACAGGTTGATCCGCTGCCAGCTTCGGCCGCCGCCCTGGAAGCCGCCGGCATCAAGGCATCTGGAGAGTCCGCAGATTTTAATCTCAAGCCCTTTGTCTTCGTGCAGCGTTGCGACGACGAGAAATTCAGGCTGGCCTTGGTCTTCCATGTCGACAACGCCAAAACCAAGTGGACCGGCCGCTATACCTACCATCTGCAATCGGTATACACCGATAAGGAATTGGCCCAATTTTCCGAAGCGCAACTGGACCAATACAAGAAAGAGCTCAACACTGGGGCAACTGCGCTCGCGGACCTCGTCAAGCGAGATCTGAAGGGCGACCTGCCCGCCACCGGCAAGCGGGTCAATCTCGGCAGCCTGAATCTGCTTGGCAGCAAGATGGGCGGGCTGGGGATGTATACCAAGCCGGAAGACATGTACTTCGCCAACTCGCAGATCCTTGAAGAAACGGATGAATACGTGATCGCACGGGTTCCCGGCATGATGGAGTCCAATGTGTTCGGCGGAGCCATCGCCTACGGCGTCCAACGACTGGCCAAGAACCAGATCCACACAATGAAACCGTATTGACGGTTTATCCCGACGCGGCATTCCCTGGAGAACTTCTTGCGTGGCATCCCGTCGGGTCCATGTCACGACACATCACATCAATTTCATGGAGCGGCCATGCTTTGGACTGCATTTGACCAACGCCTGCTGGACGCAAGGAACAAATATGCCTATCCGTTGGTGTATTTGGAAGCGCTCAGACAGGATCCAGCCGGCAACTATATTCCGATCCCCGCGGCACAGCCAAAGCCGTTCCTTGATGACTGGGAAAGTCTGCATACCGAGCGCCTGCGATCCCATGAACCGCTGCAAGCGCTCCTCGGGCTGGCCTCGATCGCATACTGGGGTTTCTATTCCGGCGCTTTGAACAATTCAAGGAACACCCCCGCCAGAGCCCTGGTACGCGCGGCGTGGGCCGCCAACGGCAGACCGAAAGCAAGAAGGAAGCACCCTGGCCCCGCAGGCGTACAGGCCGCGCTGCAAGCCGCCGCCCGACACTTGGCCGGCGGCGATATCAGTGCGGCCATACGCTCGGTGGCGACCCTACCTGAATTTGGACAATTGTCCTTCGCATCCAAAGTGCTTACCGCAATGTCCTTTGAGCGTTGCGGCGTCTACGACCGGGTTGTTTCCAAGGCGCTGCACGCAGGCCAATTGCACGAGTTGGCGATCTCGGCCAACAGCGGTGGCGTGACTGTAAGAAAGTCCGACATCTACAAGGAATGGTGCGACCTGGCAACGACTCGCGCTGCGGAAATGAACGCACATGGCCGGGAACGCGGATGGAATTATCACGGTAACCAACAACGCGCCTGGCGCGCAGTCGATGTTGAACGTGCATTTTTCCAGGATAGGGACGTCAGGCTCTTGGCCCAGGCAGGCACATAGCAGCACATTGATATTGAGAATGTATCTCAGTACAATCCTCGCACTCTCAACCAGCCGACGCCGCACAGGGCGACGGCCCATGGTCAATCAGCAGGCTCCGTGGTCGTCATCCCTACAGTTTCGTGCGCACGTCAGTTCCTGTTCCGTCCAGCATCGGACGCAGCACGGCCGTCGCCCGCATACCAGAGGGAACGCGCGGCATGAGCCGCAACCCTCTGCTGGCATCCAACGGCGCTTCCTCCGCCTCCGACGCCAAAACCGAAACCCCCATCGCCAAGGCCTACGCCCGCTGGCGCCTGCCCCTGCTGCGCGGCCTGGCCCGCTTCAAGGGCAGCATCGGCAGCGCCGAGGACGCGCTGCATGACGGCGTCGTCAAATGGGTGGCGGCCGATCCCGCGCTGGCCTCCACCGACGAGCAAGGCGCCTACCTGCGCAAGACCGTCCTGAACGGCGTGGCCGACGAGTTCCGCGAGCGCCAGGCGGGCCGGCGCCTGCGGACCGTTTCCTTCGACGAGGCCGCCGACGACGGGCAGGCCATGATGAGCGACGAGGCCTCGTGTCCGATGCACGCGGCGGCGCATCAGCAGCGGCTGGCGCGCCTGGGCGAGGCCTTGCAGGAACTGCCCGAGCGCCAGCGCGAGGCCTTCGTGCTGAGCCGTTTCGACGGACTGACGCAGGACGAGGTCGCCGCGCGCATGCAGATCTCGCGGCGCATGGTGGTCAAGCATCTGGCGCGGGCCATCGCCTACTGCGAGGTCCGGGTGCACTATGCTACGGTTGCGCAGATGCAGCAGCTGCATCGCCCCGCCGCCGATCCGGCCGGCCTGGACAAGAACAACAATAGCGATTCCGCTCCTTGATGACCGCCGCCCCTTCCTCTGTTCCGCCCGATCCGCTTGCCTTGCATGAGGCGGCGGCCGAATGGCTGGTGCGCCGCCAGGATGCCAGCTGGACGGCCGAGGACGAGCACGAATTGGCGGCATGGCTGGCCGCAGAGCCGCTACCCCGGCAGACATACGCGCAGGTGTCGCGCACCTGGCAGGATCTGGCGCAAGTGCCCCGGCCCGCGCTGGCATCGGACAAACCGGCGGCAGCATTGTCCCCGCCGCCCTCGCACGCCCGGAC
>NZ_JAGTJY010000189.1:0-11765 GCF_018195695.1 Achromobacter sp. Marseille-Q0513
CCCGGGGGGTGTGCGGGGGGGCCCCCCCGCCGCCCGGGCGCGGCGCCGCTTACCCCCCCGGGGGGGGCGGGGGGCCGGGGCCCCCGGCCGCCGGCCCGCCCATACACGCCCCCACCCCGCCCCGGCCCAACCTCCCCCCACGAAACCCCCCCTAGAATCCGGCCATGCCCCGCCACAACGCCCCGCCCCGCAACCGGACCGCCACCCGCGGCCGCCTGGTGCTATGGCTGGCGCTGATGGCGCTGTTGCTGCGCGCGCTGGTGCCGGCGGGCTACATGCCCGACGCCCGCGCCCTGGGCGCCGGCCGCTTCGAGGTCACGTTCTGCACCGCCGCAGGGGCGCCTGCCGCACTGAGCGCGGCGCTGATCGCGCTCAAGGACGGCAAGCCCGCTCATGGCGCGCAGACCGGCGCGCAATGCCCGTTCGGGCTGCTGGCGCACCTGACGCCCGCGCCCGCGTTCTCCCTGAATCCCCTGTCGCTGCCGGCCGACACGACGCCGACGGCGCAACCCGCGCAACCGCCCCTGCCCGCGACAGTCGCCCACGGTCCGCCGCTGGGCTCGCGGGCTCCACCTCCCCTGGCCTGACCCGTACCGACCGCGCGGCCCTGTCGCCGCGCGCCCCGTCGAACCGTCCGACCCGAGGTTTTCAATGCTTTCCCCCATTCCGTCCGCGCCGGCAGGCGCGGCACGCGCGCCCGATACGCGGCGCCGCCGGCTGCTGCTGTCCGCGGCCGGCCTCATGACCCTGGCCGCCTGCGGCCAGGAAACGCCCAAGCTCAACGGCATGGACCTGTCCGGCATGCCCACCGGCGATTTCCAGCTGCGTGACACCGAGGGCCGCGAGCGCCGGCTGGCCGACTACCGTGGCCAGGCCGTGCTGCTGTTCTTCGGCTTCACCCAATGCCCGGACGTCTGCCCCACGGCGCTCACGCGCGCCACCGAGATCAAGCGCCTGCTGGGCGCCGACGCCGGCAAGCTGCGCGTGCTGTTCATCACCGTGGACCCCGAGCGCGACACCACCGAGATCCTGAAGGCCTATACCCAGGCCTTCGACCCGGAATTCGTCGGCCTGCGCGGCAACGCCGAGCAGACCCGCGCCGCCGCCCAATCCTTCAAGGTCTTCTACCAGAAGGTCACCACGGGATCTTCCTACACCATGGACCACACCGCGCTGAGCTATGTGATCGACGCCAAGGGCAAGCTGCGCCTGGCGTTGCGCCACCAGCAAAGCGCCGAGGAATGCGCGCAGGACCTGCGCACCGTGATCTGACCCACCCGCACTGAATCAGGAGTACATCATGCAAGCGATCAAATTCTTCAAGCCCCTGGCCGCGCTCGCCCTGTGCACGCTGGCGCTGTCCGCCTCCGGCCCCTCCCTGGCGCAGGAAGCCAGCCTGAAAATCGACGACCCGTGGGTCCGCGCCACCGTGCCCAGCCAGCACGCCACCGGCGTCTTCATGCGCCTGACGTCGGCCACGCCCGCCCGCCTGGTGGCGGTGGAGTCCAAGGCGGCCAAGCATGCCGAAGTCCACGAAATGGCCATGCAGGACAACGTGATGAAGATGCGCCAGGTCAGCGGCATCGACCTGCCCGCCGGGCAGGCGGTCGAACTCAAGCCCGGCGGTTATCACATCATGCTGCTCGACCTGCCCGGCCAGATCAAGGAAGGCGACCACGTCGCCCTGACGCTGGTGGTCGAGGACGACAAGCATCAGCAGCGCCGCGTGCCGGTGGATGCCGTCGCCCGTCCGCTGGGCGCCGCCGCGACCGGCCATGGCGCCGGCGGCCACGGCGCCGCGCCGGCCAAGTAGGCGCCCGTCCGCGGCGCTGTCGCTCCGCCCCCTGAAAGGGGCACGACAGTTCTGCTGCATTCTTGAAACGCCTCTTGTGTAACCGCGCCGTCCCCGGCGCAACGCGCCTGTCGCCCGCCAGTCCAACCGGCAATGGGAAATCGCCCGCAGGCAGCCGCGCGGGCGACGGCGCGGCCCGGTTCACCCCGAGGCCGCATGCTTTGTGACAGCAAGGAGCGTTTCATGAAATCCCTCACAGCCACCCTCTGGCTCTGCGCGGGCCTGGCCGCCGCCGGCGCCGGCGCCGCGCAGGCGCAACCGGCCCAGTACAAGCGCGATCTGTATGGCGACTGGCGCGTCAGCTACGCGGCGCCCACGCCCAAGACGTCCGACCAGGTCGCCGCCGAGCTGGCCCAGGCCAAGGCCAGCGGCCAGTATTCGTTTGGCCAGGAAGACTACCCGCCCGCCATCGCGGCGACCGGCATGCCGGAAAGCCGCGCGCAGGTCGAGCAGGAATTGCAGCAGGCCCAGGTCGCCGGCCAGATGGCCTCGGACCAGGAAGACTATCCGCCACCCATGATGGCGCACAGCGGCACCGCCGACATGCAGTAAGCGCGGCAAGCCAGCTATTGGGGACAGCCTGGCCGGCCCGCCGACCGGCGGCCCCCTGTGATTCGCCTACAATAAGCCCGCATCCGCCGCCCGCGCCGACCGCGCCCGGGCATGGCCCGGCCACCCCGGCCGGCCCCGCGGACGCGAGCGTTTGGCGCAGCCGGGCGCCTGTACCCGCCGGCAGGAAGCGCCGGCTCATCTGTGTCTGGATATGCCCGGTAGTTCCGCCTTTTCATTCCTGCGTACCTTATGCAGCCTGCGCTGGCTCGCCATCGCGGGCCAGGCCGCCACCATCCTGCTGGCCAGCAGCCTGCTGCGGCTGGACCTGCCGCTGGAGCCGCTGTGGACCGGCGTGGGCGTGCTGATCGGATTCAACCTCTACGCCATCCTGCGCCTGCGGCACAGCCGCGACCTGTCCCACGTGACGGCCTTCGCCCACCTGCTGGTCGACATGGCGGTGCTGGCCTGGATGGTGGGCTGGAGCGGCGGCATCGGCAATCCGTTCGGCATGATGTTCCTGATCCTGACGGCGCTGGCCGCACTGGCGCTGCCGCGCAACTGGGCGCTGGCCGCCGCCGTAGCCGGCATCAGCGGCTATGTGCTGGCCGCGCTGTTCGGCCGGCCGCTGCAGGGCGGCATCGACGCGCACACCCTGCTGCTGTGGGGCCTGGGCGCCAACTTCCTGATTTCCGTGGTGGTGGTGCTGGTGTTCTCGACCCGCATGGCGGCCGACCTGCGCGCCCGCGAGCGCGAGCTGGCCAGGCTGCGCGAGCGCTTCACCCGCAATGAAGGCATCGTGGCCCTGGCCACGCACGCCGCCGCGATGGCCCACGAACTGAACACGCCGCTGGCCACCATGACCCTGCTGGCCGACGAGATCTCCGCCGAGGTCAAGGATCCCGACCTGCGCGCCGACGTGGCCACGCTGAGCCAGCTGCTGGCGCTGTGCCGGGAACGCATCCGCAATCTGGCTGTCCCAACCGCCGTGGACCTGGTCCGGGTGGTGGGCCAGTGGCGTCTGATCCGGCCCACCATCGACCTGCAGCGCTCGGGCAGCCTGCCGTCCAGCCTGCGGGTGGATCCGGCCATCGCCCACCTGCTGCAGGCGCTGCTGAACAATGCCGCCGACGCGGGCGAAGCCGCCGGCGCGCCGCGCGTGGACCTGCATCTGGAATATGGCTACGGCGCCCTGCGGGGCGAGGTGCGGGACTACGGCCAGGGCTTCGATCCCGACCAGACCCTGCTGCCGGCCACCAGCCTGTTCAACAGCGGCAAGCCGGGCGGCCTGGGCGTGGGCCTGGCGCTGTCGCACGCCACGGTGGAGCAGCTGGGCGGCGAAATGACCATGACGGCCGCCGAAGACGGGGGCACCCGCATCCGTTTCTATCTGCCTCTCGGCACTTCCGGGACCTGACTATGAACCCTACCGACCTTGGCCTGCTGATCGACGACGACGAGCTGTATGTGCGCACCCTGCAGCGCAGCCTGTCGCGTCGCGGCCTGGAAACCCGCACCGCCACCGGCATCGCCGAGGCGCTGCGCGTGGCCGAGGAGATCCGGCCGGCCTTCGCCCTGGTGGACCTGCGCCTGGGCGAGGACTCGGGCCTGACCCTGATCCGCCCCCTTCGCGCGCTGCGCGCCGACATGCGGATCCTGCTGGTCACCGGCTACGCCAGCGTGGCCACGGCGGTCGAGGCGATCAAGCGCGGCGCCGACGACTACCTGCCCAAGCCGGCCACCGCCCCCATGATCCTGCGCACCCTGGGCCTGGTGAAGCCGGAAAGCGTCGAGATCGAGGCCACCATGACCCCGCTGCACCGGCTGGAATGGGAACATATCCACCAGGCGCTGCACGAAACCGGCGGCAACGTCTCGGCCGCCGCCCGCCTGCTGGGCATGCACCGGCGCTCCCTGCAGCGCAAGCTGGCCAAGAAACCGGGGCCGGAACGCGAAGTGTTGCTGGATTGATTTGTGCAGGTGCGACATATCGTCGCACCCATCCACCGTCGCTACAGCCGCGCCGCTCCCTGGGAAAACCCTGAATCCCGCAATATGGGGCTGGCGCCACCCAGGGCAATGCGACCATTCGTCGCAGGCTTGACCCAGATCAAGTCGATAGGATGGAGGTTGCTGCCTCGCAGCATACCGTCTGCTGCGCTGCAGCATCTTCCACCTTCCATCCAAGGCTGTACGTGAAACACCCCCTCCTTGCGACCCTTACGCGCATTCTCGGCGTCGGCGCGGTCATGCTGCTTGGCGGCTGCAACATGGAAATCCTCTCCCCCAAGGGAGACATTGGCGCCCAGGAAAAGACGCTCCTGCTCACGGCCACCGGGCTCATGCTCCTCGTCGTGATTCCCGTCCTGTTCATGATCGTGGGCTTTGCCTGGAAATACCGCGCTTCCAACACCAAAGCCGTTTACCAGCCCAAGTGGGCCCACTCCACCGCCATCGAGGTCGTGGTCTGGACCGTTCCCCTGATCATCATCACCATCCTGGCCGTGATCACCTGGCGTTCGACCCATGCGCTGGATCCGTACAAGCCCCTGGTGTCGGAGCACAAGCCGGTCACCATCGAGGTGGTGTCGCTGGATTGGAAGTGGCTCTTCATCTACCCCGAGTACGACATCGCCACGGTCAATGAGATCGCCTTCCCCGTGGACGTGCCGGTGAACTTCCGCATCACCTCGGCCTCGGTGATGAACTCGTTCTTCATTCCCCAGCTCGGCAGCCAGATCTATTCGATGGCGGGCATGGAAACCAAGCTGCACCTGAACGCGCGCGAACCCGGCACCTACGCCGGCATTTCCGCCAACTACAGCGGCGGCGGCTTCTCCGGCATGCGCTTCAAGGCCATCGCCACCTCGCAGGAAGGCTTCGACGAATGGGTCAAGCAAGCCAAGGCCGCGCCCCAGGCGCTGACGCCCGAGGTCTACCAGGAGCTGACCAAGCGCAGCGAGCGCAACCCGGTCGTGAAATACGCCTCGGTGCCGCCCGCCATGTTCGATTTCATCCTGGGCAAGACCATGTCCAAGATGGCAGGCGTGGAAGACGCCACGTGCACCCCCACGTCGAATAATCTGATCGCAGGAATCAACTGACAATGTTCGGGAAACTCACCCTAGAGGCCATTCCGTACCATGAACCCATCGTCATGGTTACGCTGGCCGCCGTGTGCCTGGGGGGCCTCGCGCTCTTCGGCGCCATCACCTACTTCGGCAAGTGGAAGTACCTGTGGACGGAGTGGCTGACCTCCGTCGACCACAAGCGCATCGGCGTGATGTACATCATCGTCGCCCTGATCATGCTGCTGCGCGGCTTTGCCGACGCCATCATGATGCGCACCCAGCTGGCGGTGGCCTCGGCCGATTCCGCCGGCTTCCTGCCTCCGCACCACTACGACCAGATCTTCACCGCCCACGGCGTCATCATGATCTTCTTCATGGCGATGCCCTTTATCACCGGGCTGATGAACATCGTGGTGCCGCTGCAGATCGGCGCCCGCGACGTGGCCTACCCGTTCCTGAACTCGCTGAGCTTCTGGCTGTTCGGCGCCGGCGTCGTGCTGATGATGGTCTCGCTGTTCGTGGGCGAGTTCGCCGCCACCGGCTGGCTGGCCTATCCGCCGCTGTCCGGGCTGGACTACAGCCCTAGCGTCGGGGTGGACTACTACATCTGGGCCTTGCAGATATCCGGCCTGGGGACCACGCTTTCCGGCATCAACTTCATCGTGACCATCCTGCGCATGCGCGCGCCGGGCATGAGCCTGATGAAGATGCCGATCTTCACCTGGACCTCGCTGGTCACCAACGTCCTGATCGTCGCCGCCTTCCCCGTGCTGGCCGCCACGCTCGCGCTGCTGACCGCCGACCGCTACCTGGGCACGCACTTCTTCACGAACGACATGGGCGGCAACGTCATGATGTACGTGAACCTGATCTGGATCTGGGGCCACCCCGAGGTCTACATCCTGGTGCTGCCGGCTTTCGGCGTGTACTCGGAAGTGGTCGCCACCTTCGCCCGCAAGACGCTGTTCGGCTACAAGTCCATGGTCTACGCCACGGCCGCCATCGGCGTGCTGTCGTTCCTGGTCTGGCTGCACCACTTCTTCACCATGGGCGCGGGAGCCGACGTCAATGCCTTCTTCGGCATAGCGACAATGATCATCTCGATCCCGACCGGGGCCAAGATCTTCAACTGGCTGTTCACCATCTACCGCGGCCGCCTGCGCATCACCACGCCGGTGCTGTGGACGCTGGGCTTCATGATCGTGTTCGTCATCGGCGGCATGACCGGCGTGATGCTGGCCATCCCCGGCGTGTCGTTCGTGCTGCACAACAGCCTGTTCCTGATCGCGCACTTCCACAACACCATCATCGGCGGCGTGGTTTTCGGCTGCATCGCCGGCATGACCTACTGGTTCCCCAAGGCCTTCGGCTTCACGCTCAACGAGCGCCTGGGCCGCTATTCGTTCTACTGCTGGTTCGTCGGCTTCTTCCTGGCCTTCATGCCCCTGTACATCCTGGGCTTCAAGGGCATGACGCGTCGCCTGAACCACTACGACAACCCCGAATGGCAACCCTACCTGCTGGTCGCCCTGGCCGGCGCCGCGCTGATCATGCTGGGCATCTGGTTCCTGCTGCAGCAAGTGTTCGTGTCGGTCCGCCAGCGCAAGCAGAACCAGGACGTGACCGGCGATCCCTGGGATGGCCGCACGCTGGAATGGGCCATCTCCTCGCCGGCTCCTTTCTACAACTTCGCCCACGTGCCGCAGGTTAACGAGCTGGACCAGTTCTGGGAAGACAAGCAGAGCGGCAAGGCCTACAAGCGCCCGGCCAAGTATGAAGACATCCACATGCCGAAGAACACCGCCGCCGGCGTATTCATCGGCGCCTTTGGCCTGGTCATGTGCTTTGCCCTGATCTGGCACATCTGGTGGCTGTCGATCGTCGGCTTCGTCGGCATGATCGGTTCGTTCATCGTTCGCGCCTATGACCGCGACGTCGACTACTGGGTCCCGGCCGCGGAAGTCGAACGCATCGAGAACGCTCACTTTGACAAAATGCAGAAGGCCGCCTGAGCCATGATCCAAGCTGTTGCCACCCACCCCCACGCGGGTCACGACGATCACGCGCACCATGACGATGGCTCCAAGACCGTATTCGGTTTCTGGGTCTATCTCATGAGCGACCTGCTCATCTTCTCGGTGCTGTTCGCCACCTTCGCCGTGCTGGCCAACGCCACGGCGGGCGGCCCCACCGGCAAGGAGCTGTTCGACCTGAAGTTCGTGCTGGTCGAAACCCTGCTGCTGCTGTTCTCGAGCTTCACCTTCGGCATGGCGAACCTGAACGTGCACGCCAACAACAAGTCCCGCGCGATGGGCTGGTTGATGGTCACGTTCCTGTTCGGCGCGGGCTTCATCGCGATGGAAGTCTATGAATTCCATCACCTGATCACGGAAGGCGCCGGCCCGGGCCGCAGCGCGTACCTGTCGGCGTTCTTCACGCTGATCGGCACGCACGGCCTGCACGTGACCTTCGGCCTGATCTGGATCATCGTCATGATCGACATGATCCGCCGCCACGGCCTGGACTCGATCAACAAGCGTCGCCTGGCGTGCCTGAGCCTGTTCTGGCACTTCCTGGACATCGTCTGGATCTGCGTCTTCACCTTCGTCTATCTCATGGGAGCCATCTGATGTCGCACTCCGCTGCGGCCGCTCACGGCCACGACGACCACGCCGCCGACCACGGCACCCTGAAGTCCTACATCACCGGGTTCGTGCTGTCGCTGCTCCTCACCTTCGGCTCCTTCGGCCTGGTGATGCACGGCGCGCTGTCGCACACCGTCACCATCATCGGCGTGGTGGCGCTGTGCGTGCTCCAGCTGCTGGTGCAGCTGGTGTACTTCCTGCACATGGGCGCCTCCAAGTCCGCCCGCGACAACCTGGCCACGTTCCTGTTCACCGTGATGATCATCGCCATCATCGTCGGCGGTTCGGCCTGGGTGCTGTACAACATGAACGTCAACATGGGCCACGCGATGTAAATCGCGTCCCGTGCCGCGCTTGCGCGCGGACGGCGTAAAAAAGCGGATGCCTCGCGGCATCCGCTTTTTTTTTTCGCCGCGAGACGCGCCTGGGCCGAGCCCGCGCCGCACTTGTCCGGATCCTTGTCGGGATCCGCCGGCTTGCCGGTATGCTGCCGGCTGATTTCCCGGCTGCCGGATGCGCGGATACCGCCGCCCGGTCCCGCCTTCACCACGCCACCACTGGAACACACGCAAGCATGACCACCCTGGCCTACACGCTCACCAGCGCCATCTTCGTCATCCTGGGCCTCTGGCACCTGTACTGGGCGGCCGGCGGCAAGCTGGCGCACGGCGCCGCGATTCCGACGCGCCAGGACGGCTCGCCGCTGTTCCGCCCGTCGGCCGCGGGCACCGCCGCCGTCGGCACGGCGCTGCTCGCCTGCGCCGCGCTGGTCGCGTTCAACGCCGGCCTGCTGCCTCTGGCCGGCGCCGCGCGCTGGACGCGCTGGGCCGGTGCCGCGCTGGCGCTGGGCCTGCTGGCCCGCGCCATCGGCGACTTCGGCTACGTCGGATTCTTCAAGCGCAAGGGCGGCGACCCGTTCGCGCGCCTGGACACGCGCGTCTATTCGCCGCTGTGCCTGCTGCTGGCCGCCGGCACGCTGGCCGCGTCCTGGCCGCTGGCTTGATGATGCCGCCCGGCCCGGCGACGCCAGATCGATTCGTTATATATTCTTCGACATAACGATCGATTAGCACCTTCAATATCCCGCTCCGCTCCCGCCTTCCCTTTCCGTAGCCGCCCCTCATGGATCACGCCCTGGTCGCCGACGAATCCCCCCGCCTACTGGCCTGTACGCTGCTGCGCCACGCGCAGCCCGGCGATCCCGATGCCGCGTTCTTCGCCACGGTGCTGGGCAAGAGCCTGGCGCTGGGCGATCCCGGCCGTAGCGGCCTACCGCCGGCGGAGCTGCGCGCGCTGCTCGAGACCCTGTTCCCCGGCGCGCTGGACGACACCGGCGCGGAACTGGAAACGCTGCGGCCGCAGCTCCAGGCCTATGAGGCGCGCGGACTGGACGATCCGCAGCCCGGTTTTTCGCTGCTGCTGCGCGTGCTGCTGGAAACCTGGAGCGCGCCCGAGCTGGACACCACGCCGCTGGTCAGCAGCGTGCTCACGCGCGCCTGCCTGCGCCCCGACCATCTGTGGCGCGACCTGGGCCTGTCCGGCCGCGAGGACGTGACCGCCCTGCTGACGCGCCACTATCCCGGGCTGGCGGCGCGCAACGTGCGCAACCTGCGCTGGAAGCAGTACCTGGCCTATGCCGCCTGCGAACATGCCGGGCGGCCGCCCGCCGCCGCGCCCGGCTGTCCGGGCTGCGAGGACTATGGCCATTGCTATGGCGGCGCCGGGAATCGGTTCTAATACCCGCCATGGACACGACGCAAGACATTGAACGCCGCCTGACGGAACTCGAGATCAAGGCCAGCTTCGCCGACGACATGCTGGAGCAGCTCAACCAGATCATCGTCCGCCAGCAACAGCAGATGGAACGGCTGGCGCGCGAGCTGGCCGACCTGCGCCAGCAACAGCAGCCCGAAGGCGCCGCCTTCCGCAGCCTGCGCGACGAACTGCCGCCGCACTACTGACCGCCCGCTGCCGGCGCGCCCGCGCAAGGCGGGCCCGTGCCGCACCTGCGCCGCGCCGGACGATCGCGTCCGGCCCATTCCCGCTCCGATTCCCACGCCTGGTCCGCTCATCAGCTGGCATGTCCGGCGGCTTGCGCACGCCCCTATCGCCGCCATTGATGAAGCTTATCCAACGAAAACAAATAAATTATCCCGTTGGTGGAAATATGCTTTTTGAATATACGGGTTTATCCGGATTCAGGATCGGCGCATCATTCATTCAACCGGAAACAACAACGAACCACGACGGAAGGCCGCCGGATTCGCTCCCCCCGGCTCTACAAATAGGAGAAGCACCATGAAGACCACCAAGACTTTCGCAACCGCCCTGATGTTCTCGCTGGCCGCGCTGGGCGCCGCCGCCCACGCCTCGCCCAACATCGAACCGAACAACGTGCCGTTCCAGGGCGTCTACGGCACGCCGTATGAAGGCCCGAGCCGCGCCCAGGTGCAGGCCGAGCTGGCCGCGGCCAAGGCTGCCGCCAAGGCGGCCGGCCAGGTCTGGAACGTCGAGCCCAACGACACGCCCTTCGCCGGCGTCTATGGCACCCCGTACAACGGCCCCAGCCGCGCCCAGGTCGAAGCCGATCTGGCCAGCGCCAAGATCGCCGGCCAGGTGTCGAACGTCGAACCCAACGACATGCCGTTCTCCGGCGTCTATCACGGCGAATGAGTCACCGGCGGGCGTCGCCCGCCTCGCCCCGCAACGAACAACCCTCCCCCGTGTTGTATTTCGCCGCCCGCAGTTCCGGGGCGGCATTTTTTTGCCCTCAGGCCGCGCGACGCGCCCAACCCGGCAAAAGAATCGCGAGATCGTGGCCCCGTCCCCGGCAGGTGTAGGACAATAGCGGTTCTACATTATCCGGGAGCCCATCTTGAGATACACCCGCGTTCTCGCCTCGGCGGCGATCGCCCTCGGCCTGGCTCAGGCCGCCGTGGCCGCGCCCGCCGTGATGCTCAACCATGCGCTGATCACGCAGATCCCCAAGGCCGACCAGCCCTCGTTCCACCAGGCGCTCGCCGACGCGCTGAACAACTCCGCCGACGGCCACAGCACCAACGGGTCCAGCGTGCCCAAGCGCAAGGCCACGCCGCCGATCACGGTCAAGCTCACCCCGACGCAGACCACCAAGCTCAAGGACGATCGCGCCTGCCGCTTCCTGGAAGGCGATTTCGCGCGGGCCAACACCACCGAGTCCTGGAAGTTCTGGTTCTGCAAGCAGCCCGACGGCAGCTGGAAGGCCAGCAGCAACTAAGGCTGGCCGGGCCGCCCGCGCCTCGCGCGGAACCGGCCCCGTGAATGACAAAACGCCGCCCGGTCCACAGACCGGGCGGCGTTTTGTTTTCATCGCAAGGCCGCCGCGAAACAGGCGCGGCCCGCTACCTTGCAGAACCCTCTGGCCGGATCCGCGCCGGCGGGTTCCTGGCGCGAGACTCAGGCCGACGTTTCCGCGCGGTTGGCGTCCAGCACCGTCATGGCCGTCATGTTGATGATGCGACGCACGGTCGAGCTGGAGGTCAGGATGTGCACCGGCGCGTTCGCGCCCAGCAGGAACGGACCCACCGCCACGTTGCCGCCGGCCGCCGTCTTGAGCAGGTTGTAGGCGATGTTGCCCGAGTCCACGTTCGGGCACACCAGCAGGTTGGC
>NZ_JAGTJY010000018.1:0-56172 GCF_018195695.1 Achromobacter sp. Marseille-Q0513
AGATCGCGACGCCGCGCGGGCAGACCGTGCTGGCGGCGGGTGACGATTTCTACATCCGCAAGGGCTACGGCACCGATGGCAACGTCAAGTCGACCACGGCCGGCAACGAGGTCGGCACGACGATCAAGACCGGCAGCGCGGCGGGACTGGTGCGCAACAGTGGCCTGATCAGCGCCGCCACCGGCGACATCACGTTGACCGGCCGTCAGGTGCGGCAGGACGGCGTGCTGGTCGCCAGCACCGACATCGGCGCGCGCGGCGCCATCCACCTGCTCAACCGCGCCAGCGACGCCAGCGGCAGCGTGACGCTGGGCGCGGGCAGCGTCACCGCCGTGCTGCTGGAGCCGTCCGCCGTGACCGGCCTGGAGGGCCAGCGCACCGCCGCGCTCAAGACGCTGGACGGCGTCGCCAACAACAACACGGCCGGCGTCTTCGACAACCTGAGCACGGTGGCCGACCGCCCGGACCTGCCGCGCATCGAAGTGGTGAGCGGCAACCTGGCCTCGTTCCTGGACGGCTCGACCACGCTGGCCACCGGCGGCCAGATCGCCGTGTCGGCGCGCAAGCAGACCCTGCTCGACGCCGGCGCGCGGCTGGACGTGGCGGGCGCCATCGGCGTGCGCCTGGCCATGGAATCGAACAACCTGAAGATCGACGTCCAGGGCAATGAACAGCGCGATGCACCGGTCAACCGAGACAGCAAGCTGCTCAACAACAGCGAGATCTGGATCGACCGGCGCACGCTGGTCAAGGTCCCCGGCGGCGCCAACGGCTATGCCGGCGAGCGCTGGTACACCGGCGGCGGCCTGCTGGAAGTGGGCGGCTACCTGGCCACCAGCGGGCGCACGGCAAGCGAATGGCTGGCCCAGGGCGGCACCGCCACCTTCACCGGCGGCGCGCTGGTCACCCGCGCCGGCTCGGACATCAACCTGTCCGGCGGCACGCTGGACGTGCAGGACGGGTACATCCGCCAAAGCTGGCTGCGCGGCGCCGACGGCCGCCTCTACGAAGTGTCGCGCGCGCCCGGCGACCTGCTCTACACCGGCCTGTACAAGGGCTTCGAGCAGGTGCACCAGCGCTGGGGCGACAAGGCCACGCGGGTCTTCTACAACCCCTTGATCGGCCCCCGGACGCGGTTCGAGAACGGCTACACCGTCGGCCGCGACGCCGGCGCCCTGATCGTCTCGACCGGGCAGGCCCGCCTGGACGGCGGCGTCACCGGCGAGGTCTACCAGGGCCCGCGCCAGACCGAAGCGCCGCAATGGGACATGGACGGCTATCTGCAGTCGCAGACAACCGTGGCGCGCCGCGGCCGCCTGATCGTCGGCAGCTATCTGCCGCGCTACGACGCCGACAGCGGCCAGGTGAACTGGGCTCTGGCCGCGCTGGCCGGCAAGGTATCCATCGGCGGCGGTCCGGCCGCCGACGGCGAGATTCGCCTGGACGCCGCCTGGCTGAACGCGGTCAATCCGGGTCAGCTGACCGTGGCCGCCAAGGAAAGGATCGCCGTCGAACAGGCGCTGGGTTTCGCCCCCGGCGCCGGCGTGCTGCTGTACGCGCCGCAGGTCGACATCCAGGCCGGCATCGCCGCGCAGGGCGGCCGCATCCAGGCCGGCAACGTGCTCAGGCAGGTCAATGACCGCGGCGCACTCGAGGACGTCTTGGTCCGGCCCGCGACCGGCAAGCCCGCCGGCGTCACGCTGGCGGCGGGCGCCACGCTCGATGTCAGCGGCCTGTGGACCAATGCCGCGCTCGATCCCGCCGCCTCGCCCGGCCTGGCGCGCCGCAACGGCGGACAGGTGGCACTGCGCAGCAGCGGCAGCATCGCGCTCGGCCAGGGCAGCCTGGTGGACGTGAGCGGCGGGGCCGCCATCCAGAGCGGCGGCAAGGCCCTGGCCGGCCGGGGCGGCGATGTGCTGCTGGAGGCCGGCTCGGCCGGGTCGCCCGGCGTGCTGGCGCTGGACGGCGCGCTGGCCGCGCGCGGCGTGGACGGCGGCGGCAAGCTGACCCTGCAGGCCAACCAGATCCGCGTGGTGCGCGCCGAGCAGCGCGGCCAGGCCGTGCCCGCCGGCGTGTCGGTGCTGGCGGACAGCGACTTCGCGCAGGGCTTCTCGCAATACGAACTGATCGGCACTCGCGGCCTGGAAGTCGTCGAAGGCGCGCAGCTGCGCGTTTCGATGCCGCTGCTGCGCCTGGCGCCGGACGCCGCCGCCGCGACGGACAAGACGCGGGCCCTGCAGGCCTGGACGCCGCCGCTCTACCAGGAAGACGCGGTCAAGAGCGTGCTGACGCAGCGCAAGGGCGCCAGCCTGACCCTGCAGAGCGGCACGCTGCAGACCGCGCAGAACGAGCTGTCCCGCGTCGGCCTGACGCTGGCGGAAGGTTCGCTGGTGGCGGTCGACCCGGGCCAGCGCATCAACGTGGCCGGCGTCGGCCAGATCACGCTGAACGGCACGCTGCAGGCCTGGTCGGGCCGCATCGCGGTGACCGCGCTGCGCGACACGACCATGGACGAGACGATGGCGACCGGCTCCGGCCGCTCGCTCTGGGTCGGCGACCACGCCGTGCTGGATGTGGCCGCGCGCGCGGCCACGGCGGTCAACCTCAAGGGCCAGTCCTACGGCCTGCTGCAGGACGGCGGCAGCATCACGCTGGGCGGCGTCGTCAACGTCGCCAAGGGCAACGTGGCCGCGCCGGACCTGTTCATCGTGCTGCGGCCGGGCAGCCGGCTGGACGCGTCCGGCGCCTCCGCCAGCCTGCTGGCCAACGGCGCGCCGGTGGCCGCCGCCAGCGCCGGCGGCCTGATCGCCATCAGCTCGGCCAACGGCCTGTACCTGGACGGACAGATGATCGCGCGTTCGGGCGGCGCCGGCGCGGCCGGCGGCCGCCTGGCGCTGGGGCTGGACACGCCGGAATACAAGAGCAGCGCGATCCAGGACCGGGTCAAGGCGCCGCGCGAATTCGTGCTGTCGGACAAGGCGACGGCGAGCTTGCCTGCCGCACTGGACAATCCCGCCACGGCCGCCGACAAGCTGGCCTACGGCCACGCCACGCTGGGCGCCGACCAGCTGGAGCAAGGCGGCTTCGGCGCGCTGGACCTGCTGTCCAACGGCCTGCTCAGCTTCGCCGGCGACGTCACGCTGAACCTGGGCCAGAGCCTGCGCCTGTTCAGCCGGACCCTCGCCATGACGCCCGATGCCGCGCCGACGGCCCGCGTTCGGCTGGCCGCGCCCTACATCATGCTGGCCGGCGCCACCGACGGCAACAGCCGCGAAGGCTACCAGCGGCCGCTGCCCGCGCCAACCGCCAGCAATCGCGTCAGCGAATCCGTGCTGCGCGCCGAAGCCGGCCTGATCGACCTGCGCGACAACGTCATGCTCGGCCCCCTGACCATCACGCATCCGGCCTCGGGACAGACGCGCTACACCGGCCTGGGCTTCCCCATGGCCGAACTGGTCAGCCGCGGCGACATCCGCATCCTGGGCGGCCTGGGCTCGCTGAACCGGGACTCGAACGCCGTCCTCACCACGCAGTTCGCCACACCCGGCGACCTGACGCTGACCGCCGCCCAGATCTATCCCGAGACCGGCGCCATCGTGCGCGTGGTGGCGGGCGTGGGCGGCAAGCGCGACGGCCAACCGGGTTTCGAGGCCGGCAGCCGCCTCGTGATCCGGCGCGCCACAGAGCAGGTGCCGGACACGCCCTACAGCGCCTTCGGCACGTTGCGGCTCTCGGCCGACATCATCGAACAGGGCGGCGTGCTGCGCGCGCCGCTCGGCCTGCTGGAGATCGGCGAGGCGACCACCAACGGCATCACCTCGCGCGTGACGCTGCTGCCCGGCAGCGTCACTTCCGTCAGCGGACGCGGCCTGACGATGCCCTACGGCGGCACCGTGGACGGCGTCGGCTATCAATGGCTGGGGCAGGACGTGCGCCTGACCGGCCAGGGCGGCGGGGAATACCATGGCAGCCTGTCCGTGGGCCTGCAGCTCGCCGGCCAGGCCGTGCAGGTCGGCGACAACGCGCTGGTGGACCTGTCCGGCGGCGGACAGCTGCTGGGCGCGGGTTTCATCTCGGGCCGCGGCGGCTCCACCGACGCGCGCTTCAATCCGCTGGCGCAGACCAATCCGCAAGGCGGCTTCACCCTGCCCGGCCTGTCCACCAATCCCGTCTACGCGCTGGTGCCGGGCGCGCAGCCCATGGCCGCGCCGACCGCGCCGGACGCGGGCCAGAGCCAGCCGCAGATCGGCCAGCAGGTCACCATCGGCGCCGGCGTGCCGGGCTTGCCGGCCGGCACCTACACGCTGATGCCGTCCACCTACGCCCTGATGCCCGGCGCCTTCCGCGTCGAGATCAACGGCGCGACGCCCGGCCTGGACGCCGCCGGCGCGCTGCGGCTGCGCAACGGCTCCTGGACCATCGCCGGCCGCCTGGGCAATGCCTCGGCCGGCATCGCCGACGCCGTGCCCCGGCAACTGCTGATCACCTCGGGCCAGGTGCTGCGCCAGTACTCGCAGTACAACGAAATGGACTACGCCGCCTTCGTGGCGGCCGACGCGGCGCGCCGTGGACAGCCGCGCGCGCTGGCGCCGGCCGATGCCCGCACGCTGCGCCTGCTGCTGGCCAAGGACGCGCCGGGCGAGTCCTTCAGCTTCGCCGGCCGGGCCGATTTCTCGGCCGCCCGAGGCGGCAACAGCGGCACGTTCGCGGTCGCTTCCATGAACAGCTGGCAGGACGCGTTGGAAATCACCGCGCCCGGCGCCGGCCGCAGCGCCGGCTTCACCGGCCTCTCGCTGGACTCGGCCCAGCTCAACCGCCTGGGCGCGCCGCGCCTGATGGTGGGCGCCACGCCGGCCGTGGAGTACCGGACCATCGGCAACATTGTCTACTTCGGCTACGGCACCACCCACTTCCAGAGCATCGCGCTGCGCGCGGGCGCCCAACTGACGGGCGCCGAGGTCTTCCTGGTCGCCGGCGTGCCCTCGGGCAGCATCGTCATCGAACGCGGCGCGTCCATCAACACCGTGGGACGCGGCGCGCCCGGCTTCGACTCGTCGACCGGCTTCACCTACAGGCCCGGCCCCGCCAGCGTGGTGGCGGTGTCCAACGGCTGGATCAACCTGCTGCCGCCCGATGCCGACCAGCCGCCCGTCGGCGCGGGCGCCATCCGCATCGGCGCCTGCGGTCCCGCCGCCTGCGCGGGCGAGGCGCAGCTCTATTCGGAAGGCACGATCGCCTTCGCCACCAACAAGGCCTTCGAGCTGGACAACGCCGCCCGCTACGGCGCGCGCTACCTGACGCTGGCGGTCGGCAGCGTCAATGCCGGCAGCGAGCAGGCGCTGGCCGACGCGGCCGCGCGCGGCGGCCTGTCCAGCGGGCTGATGCTGAACCAGACGCTGCTCGACCGCCTGATGGCGGGCGACCGGCAGCACGGCGCGCCGGCGCTGGAAATGCTGACGCTGGCCGTCAGCGATTCCTTCAACTTCTTCAACAATGTCATGCTGGACACGCTGGATCCGGCCACCGGCAAGTCGCGCCTGCAGACGCTGGCGCTGACCGCGCCGGCCATCTACGGCTACGGCCAGGCCGGCGATGCGGCCACCATCCGCGCCGGCAACCTGATCTGGAACGGCTCGGTCAGCGCGCCGGTCGGCGTGGTCAACAACGGCGCCGGCACCGGCCAGGGGTCGCTGAACATCGAGGCCGAGCGCATCGAGTTCGGCTACGGCCCGTACACCCAGCCCGTCGGCGGCCTGGACCAGGCGCGCCTGACGCTGGGTTTCGCCAACGTCAACCTGCGCGCCAGCGACCGCATCACCGCCAACCATCGTGGCAGCCTGAACGTGTACCAGGCGCGCGGCGCCTACGACAGCGCCGGCGGCTGGCAATACAGCGGCGGCACGCTGAACCTGCTCACGCCGCTGCTCACGGGCGAGGCTGGCTCGGTCAACCGGATCAAGGCCGGCGACGCGATCAACCTGGCCATGCCCGCCGGCGCGCAGGCCGGCGCCATACGCGGCCTGGGCGCGGAACTTGGACTGGACGCGGGCCGGCTCAACATCGACGGCCGCATCGCCCTGCCTTCGGGCAAGGTGGCGCTGCGCGCCGACCGGGCGCTGGTCCTGACCGGCCAGGCGCAGCTGGACCTGGCGGGCCGGCCCGTGCCGTTCGAGGAGCTGACCAAATACAGTTGGGGCGGCGAAGCCATCCTGGAAAGCCGCCACGGCGACATCACCCAGGCCGCCGGCAGCGTCATCGACCTGTCTGCCAGCTACAACCGCGCCGGCCGCCTGACGGCCATCGCGCTGGATCCCGGCGCGGGCCGCGTCGACCTGCAAGGGCGCATCCTGGGCAGCGCCTCGGGCGACTACGAGACCGGCGGCTCGCGCGTGCCGTATGCCCAGGGCGCCGTCGACATCCGCGCCCAGCAGCTGGATTTCACCGCGCTGAACCAGCGCCTGAACGCGGGCTCGGTCTACGGCGCGCGCAGCTTCCAGATCAAGCGCGGCGACCTGACCATCGGCGACGAAGTCCGCGCCCGCGAAGTCAATATCTCGGTCGACGCCGGCAGCCTCACGGTGGCCGGCCGCATCGACGCCAGCGGCGTCAGCGTGGGCAGCATCCGCCTGTCGGCGCGCGACGGCCTGCGCCTGGCGTCCAACGCCGTGCTGGACGCGCACGGCGCCACGCTGCGCGTCGACAGCTACGGCCAGATCATCGACGCGCCCAACCGCGCCATCGTCGAACTCAAGGCCGGCCAGGGCACGCTGCGCCTGGACGGCGGCGCGCGCATCGACCTGCGCGCCGGCAGCGACGACCCGCGCCAGGACGGCAAGCCGCGCGGCACGCTGGAACTGAACGCGCCGCGCCTGAACGGCGCGCGCGGCGGCGACATCGACATCGAGGCGCGCGGCCCGCTGGACATCCGCGGCGCGCGCAGCATCGCCGTCAACGGCGTCTGGGTCGACCGCAGCGCCAACCCCGGCACCGAAACCACTGCCGCCGGCAAGCCCTATCAGATCATCGACCAGGACTACCTGGACCGCCTGCACGACGACAGCCGCGCCTTCATCACCCAGGCGCTGGCCAACGCCAGCCTGGTCGACGGCAAGCTGGCCGGCCTGCGCCCCTATGCCGACGCGCTGCACCTGCGCCCCGGCATCGAGATCCGCAGCGCCACGCCCGACGGCGACCTGGTGGTGCAGGGCGACCTGGACCTGTCCCACTACCGCTACGCCAGCCTCAACCCGCACACCCCGCTGACCGGCGTCTACGGCTCGGGCGAAGTCGGCAACCTGGTGATCCGCGCCGGCGGCGACCTGCAGATCCACGGCAGCATCAACGACGGCTTCGCGCCGCCCCCCGACGTGAAGCAGGACGCCAAGGGCTGGCGCCTGCTGCCGGGCGTGGACTACACCGGCGGCGACATGGTCACGCCGCACGCCGGCGTGGAGCTGGCCGCCGGCACGCAGATCCCCGGCGGCGTGGTGCTGAACTACAACGTGACGCTGTCGAGCTTCACGCTGGAATCCGGCTCCGTGCTGCCCGTGACGGCGGCGCTGGCCCAGCCGCTGACGCTGCCGGCCGGCGCCATCCTGTCGGCCGCCGTGTTCAACCCGGACGGCAGCGTGGCGCTGGCCGCCGGCACCGTGCTGGCGCAGCCTCGCACGCTGGCGGCGGGCGCGAAACTGGCCGCCGGCTGGCGCATCACGACCACGACTTTCCTGGCCACCACTGACTGGCCCGCCGGCATCGCGCTGCCCAACCTGCCGAACGTCCCCTATGGCTCCAACCTGCTGACGCTGGCGCGCAACGTCATCCTGCCGCGCGGCGCGCTGATTCCGTCCGGCGCCAACGTCAAGCTCAATCCCGGCGTGCAATACGTGGACCTGCGTCCGGTCGTCAACGACGCGCAGGGCAAGGTCTGGGCCGTGGCGCCCATGCTGCCGGAAGGCTCGCAGTCCTGGTCGATGCGCCTGGTCGGCGGCGCCGACCTGGACGGCGCCGACACGCGCGCCACGCAATATGGCGTCAAGCGCGGCAACCTGGTGCTGGCCGACAACCACTATGGCATGTACGGCTTCGACGCGCCCGGCAATTTCCTGTGGACCCAGCAGGGCGCCGACGACATCGGCATGCCCTGGCTGGCCGGCACGGTGATCGACGAGCAGTTCATCAAGGACAACTTCGGCTATCCGTCAGCCGGGTCGCTGTGCCAGGACGTGCCCGACTACTGCAGCGCCAAGGAGCCCAAGGATTATCTGGCGGCTCCCGCGACCGCGCGCTTCAGCGTGCTGCGCACCGGCACCGGCGACCTGGACCTGCTGGCCGGCGGCGACCTGCGCATGCATTCGCTGTACGGCGTCTATACCGCCGGCGCCTCGTCGGCCGTCACCCAGGCCGGCGACCCGTACAACCAGTCGCGCCTGAAGGGCCTGGCCGGCACGGTGACGAACGATCCCAGCCAGGGCTTCGAGTCCTACGTCAACGGCGGCGCGCAAAGCGTCTACCGCGCCTGGTATCCGGACGGCGGCGGCAACCTGACCGTGCGCGCCGGCGCCAACCTGATCGGCGACGTGATGCTCGCCGCGCCGGCGTCCTATGGCCGGCCGGTGACATCCACCATCGGCTACAACAGCGACACGCCGGGCAACTGGCTCTGGCGCCAGGGATCCGGCTCGGCGGCAATCGGCCAGGCGCAGCCCACCGCCTGGTGGATCAACTTCGGCACTTACGTGGCCGGCGACATCAACCAGCCCGCCGACGAATTGCGCGGCTTCACCGGCTTCGGCACGCTGGGCGGCGGCAACCTGAGCATGGACGTGGGCGGCGATGCCGGCCGGCAGCAACCCCGCCCGGTCAGCGACAGCCTGCGCCAGATCAATCCGCGCAGCCAGGCCCTGGTGCTGGCGGTGGGCAGCACCGGCCCCCCGCAGGCCGCCCGGCGCCTGGCGCTGACCGGCGGCGGCGACATCGAGCTGCGCGTGAGCGGCGCCCTGAACCCGGCCCTGCCCACGCCCTACGAGTCCAGCGGCTCGGTCACCAACCTGCGCGGCCAGACCTCGTTGCAGGCCGCGTCCTTCGGCAGGCTCGATCCGCTGTACGGCGTCAAGGCGGCGCGCGACACCCGCGCCCTGGACCTGTTCCGCGCGGCCGACGTCGTGACCACGGGCGGCATCGCCCTGTACGCCGGCGACAGCGCCTTCCGCCTGTTGAGCCTGGGCGACCTGGCCATCGAGAAGGCCGACGATCCGGGCCGCGTCCCCATGCCGCTGTCCATGCCCTATGTACTGGCCAATGGCACGCCAGGCGTGTACGGCGCCAACACCTGGTTCTCGCTGTGGACCGCGAACACCGCCATCGACCTGTTCTCGGCCGGCGGCAACCTGACGCCCATCATGCCGGTGTCGCCGCTGAACGACAGCGTCGTGACCTACCCGTCGCAGCTGTCGGCCGTGGCCGCCAACGGCAGCATCTACTACAAGACCTCCGTGCTGCTGGCGCCCGGCCCCGCCGGCCGCCTGGACCTGCTGGCGGGCGACTCGATCTACGGCGGCAACGCGCCGCTCATGCGCAGCGGCGCATCGCCGGACACGCTGGCCTCGCCCTACCGCCCCGCCTTCGTCGGCATGGTGAAGAACGGCGTTTTCAACTCCGCCATCTGGGGTCCCAATACGCTGTCGCGGGATGGCTCCTACGGCGAGCGCGTGCTGTTCGCCTTCGGTTCGCCGGCAGCAGCCGCCGCCGGCCCCTGGGCGGCGTCGCGTTTCTACGCGATGGACGGCGACCTGGTCGGCGTCAGCAGCGGCCGCCTGCTGCGCTTCGGCCCGCCGGAAAACCTGAGCGGCAGGCAGTGGCACCTGGGCGCGGGCCCCGTGCGCATGCTGGCCGGACGCGACATCGTCGGCAGCGGCAGCCCCTTGGGACCGCTGGAGTCGAGCCCCTTCCCGTTCAGCTACAGCTACACCAACAACCTGTTCATCCACGACCAGGCGAGCGACGTCTCGCTGGTGCGCGCTGGACGCGACATCATCGCCGGCAGCTTCACCGTGGCCGGGCCCGGCACGCTGGAAATCAGCGCCGGCCGCAACATCCAGATGCTGGACCAGGCCGCCGTGCTGAGCTTGGGGCCGGTGGTGCCGGGCGACACCCGCCCGGGCGCCGGCATCGCCATGCAGGCCGGCCTGGGCGCGCAGGGCGCCGACTACGCCGGCTTCCTGCGCCGCTACCTGGACCCGTCCCGCGTCGCCGATCCGTCGCGGCCGCTGACCGACCAGGGCCTGCCGTTCAAGACCTACGAGCACGAACTGCTGCTGTGGCTGACGCAGGTCTACGGCTTCGCCGGCAATACCAGCGACGCGCGCGCCTACTTCGATGCGCTGCCGCCCGAGCAGCAGCGCGTGTTCGCGCGCCAGGTCTACTTCGCCGAGCTGCGCGCCGGCGGCCGCGAGTACAACGCCAAGTCCAGCCCGCGCCTGGGCAGCTTCCTGCGCGGCCGCCAGGCCATCGCCGCGCTCTTCCCGGCGCGCGAGGCCGGCGCCGACTATGCCGGCGGCATCACCATGTATGGCGGCGCGGGCGTGCAGACGCGCGCCGGCGGCGACATCCAGGTGCTGACGCCCGGCGGCGCGCAGGTCTACGGCGTGGAAGGCGCGGTCCCGCCGGCCACGGCGGGCGTGCTGACCCAGGGCAGCGGCGACATCCAGTTCTATGCGCGCGACAGCATCCTGCTGGGCCAGAGCCGCGTCATGACGACCTTCGGCGGCGGCATCCTGGCCTGGTCGGCGCAGGGCGACATCAACGCCGGTCGCGGCTCCAAGACCACCGTGGTCTACACCCCGCCAACCCGCCGCTACGACAGCGTCGGCAACGTGGCGCTGTCGCCGTCGGCGCCCGCCACCGGCGCCGGCATCGCCACGCTGGCGCCGATCGCGGAAGTGCCGGCCGGCGACGTGGACCTGTACGCGCCGCTGGGCACCATCGACGCGGGCGAGGCCGGCATCCGCGTGTCGGGCAACATCAACATCCATGCCCAGCAGGTGCTCAACGCCGCCAACATCAAGGCGCAGGGCGAGAGCGTCGGCGTGCCGGTGGCCGCCTCGGTCAACACCGGCGCGCTGTCGTCGGCCAGCGCCGCCGCCAGCTCGGCCGTCGGCGCCGCCCAGGACTCGGCGCAGCGCGCGCAGAACCAGGCGCGCCAGAACCAACCCTCGATCATCAGCGTGCAGATCCTGGGCTTTGGCGACGAGCCGACGGCGGGCGCGGCATCCAGCCCGGGGGCCGCGGCTCCCTCGTCGGAGCGCCAGGCGGCGTACCGGCGCGACGGCGCCGTGCAGGTGGTGGGCGACGGTCCGCTGGACGCCACGCAGCTGGCCCGGTTGAGCGCCGACGAGCGCAAGGCCTTCGGCCTGTAGCAAGAAGCCGGGGCGCGGCAATAAACGGATAGCCGCGCCCCGACGCCTCGCCTACCTTGGCGGCCTGACCCCGCAACCACAGGAGATCGGGCATGCAAGCATCAGGACAACTGGCCGGCAAGGTCGCCATCGTCACCGGCGCCAGTTCCGGCATCGGGCTGGAAACGGCGAAGCTCTATGCGCGCGAAGGCGCCAGCGTGGTGCTGGTGGCGCGCCGCGCGGCCGAGCTGGACAGGCTGGCCGCCGCCATCGAGGCCGCAGGCGGCCGGGCGCTGGCCCTGGCCGGCGACGTGCGTGACGAGGCGCTGGCGCGCGACGCCGTCGCCGCGGCCGTGGAACGCTTCGGCGGACTGGACATCGCCTTCAACAACGCCGGCGCCATGGGCCCGTCGCGGCCGCTGCACGAAATCGAACCGCAGGAATGGCAGGACGTGCTGCAGGCCAACCTGACCAGCGCCTACCTGGGCGCGCGCCACCAGATTCCCGCCATGCTGGCGCGCGGCGGCGGCTCGCTGATCTTCACGTCCACCTTCGTCGGCTACACGGCGGGGTTTCCCGGCATGGGCGCCTATGCGGCCAGCAAGGCCGGCCTGATCGGCCTGACCCAGGTCATCGCCTCGGAATACGGCGCGCGCGGCATCCGCGCGAACGCGCTGCTGCCCGGCGGCACCGACACGCCGATGGGGCGCGATGCCATGGCCTCGCCCGAGGCCCGCGCCTACGTCGAGAACCTGCACGCGCTCAAGCGCCTGGCCGCGCCCGCCGAGATCGCGCGCTCGGCGCTGTACCTGGCGTCGGACGCGTCCAGCTTCACCACCGGCACGGCGCTGCTGGTCGATGGCGGGGTGTCGGTGCACCGGGGCTGAGGCGGTTTTTGGCTATTAAGGGTTTACCCTTGATTCGGTTGGATTTGTGACCGTCTGAAATGGAAACCTGGGGCGCGGCGGGCGCCCCGGGCCATCAGGCTTTCTACAATCGTCCCAAATAGCGCGTCCAGCGCCCGGAATCCTCTGCCATGCCCACCTCTCTCCGCTCCGCCTTCCCCATCGCCGTCGATGCCGACCTGATCGGCGAATATCCCGCCCAGACCAAGTCCGGCGGCGGCTATTTCTACGACGCCGTGCTGGAATACCGCGTCTGGGTGCACCCGCACGACGGCGGCGAAGACCTCTACGACGGCGACGACTACTACTGCGCCTTCGCCACCTTCGAGGAAGCCAGCGCCTACTCGCGCGAGACCGCCGGGGCCGAGCAGCCGCTGGTGCTGGTGCGCCAGGACGAGTGCATCAACGAGCCAGAGCCCGGCCGCTACGAGCACCACACCGGCGAACGCCTGACCGAGTGGCGCGTGGAATGGCTGGAGGGCAGCAAGCGCACGCCCTCGTCCATCCCGGATTTCCTGCAGCGCCACGGCAGCCCGGCCCTGAACAGCTAGGGCCGGCGGGCGCGGCCAGCGCCCTCGCCTCAGCTCATGTACACGCCACCGTTGATGGCGTAATTCGCGCCCGTCACGAAGGCCGCCTCGTCCGAGGCCAGCCAGGCGCACAGCCCCGCCAGGTCCTGCGGCGTGCCCAGCCGGCCGACCGGCACGCTTTCCACGATGCGGTCCAGCAGCGCCGGCGGAAAGGCCTTGACCGTGTCGTCGGCGATGAAGCCGGGCGACACCAGGTTGACGGTCACGCCGCGCGCCGCGACTTCCTGCGCCAGCGAGCGCGTGAAGCCGATGGCCGCGCCCTTGGCCGTGGCGTAGTTGACCTGCCCGATCTGGCCTTTCTCGGCCGCCACCGAACCGATGTTGATGATGCGGCCCCAGCCCCGGTCGGCCATGCCGTCGACCACCTGCTTGGTGGTGTTGAACAGCGTGTCCAGGTTGCTGCGCAGCACCGCCGACCACTCGGCATAGCCCATCTGCCGCAACCGCATGTCCAGCATGGCGCCGGCGTTGTTGACCAGCACGTCGATCTCGCCGACCTCGGCGCGCACGCGCGCGAAGGCCGCGCGGGTCGATTCCCAGTCGGTGGCGTCGCCCTCGGACGCCGTGAAGTCGTAGCCCAGCGCCTTCTGCGCCTTCAGCCAATGGTCCTTGCGGGACGATTTCGGCCCGCAGCCGGCCACCACGCGGTGGCCGGCGCGGTGCAGCGCCTGGCAGATGGCGGTGCCGGTATGGCCCATGCCGCTGGTGACGTAAGCAATGCGCAAAGCCATGGAAACTCCTATTTCAAGGGCGCGCCGGCTCAGCCGACGCTGCCGACCAGGGGAAACAAGCCGAACGCCAGCGCCGCCGCCAGCATCACCAGGCAGATCATCGTGGCCCACTTGAGCGCGTAGCGCTGGTGGTCGCCGAATTCCACGCCGGCCAGGCCGACCAGCAGATAGGTGGACGGCACCAGCGGGCTCAGCAGGTGCACCGGCTGGCCGATCAGCGAGGCGCGCGCCATTTCCACGGCGCTGATGCCGTAGCCCTGCGCCGCCTCGCTCAGGATCGGCAGCACGCCGAAATAGAACGCGTCGTTGGACATGAAGAAGGTGAAGGGCAGGCTGACCAGCGCGGTGATGCCGGCCAGGTACGGGCCCATGGCGTCCGGGATCACGGCCAGCAGGCTGCGCGACATGGCCTCGACCATGCCGGTGCCCGACAGGATGCCGGTGAAGATGCCGGCCGCGAAGATCAGCGACACCACCGACAGCACGTTGCCCGCGTGCTGCGCCACGCGGCGGCGCTGCTCGGCCAGGTCCGGGTAGTTGATGATCAGCGCGATGGCGAAGGCGATCATGAACAGCACCGGCAGCGGCAGCACGCCCATGACCAGGCTGACCATCAGCGCCAGCGTCAGGCCGGCATTGACCCACAGCAGGCGCGGGCGGCGCAGGTCCTGGTCGACCTCGATCTCGGGCAGGTTCTTGGGACCGTCCTCGTCGTAGCCCGCGTGCAGCGTGGCGCCGTCCGGCAGCGACAGCACGCCCAGGCGGCGGCGTTCCTTCAGGCCCAGCGCGAAGGCCAGCGCCAGCAGCGCCACGATGGCCACGCCCATCACCGGCACCAGCGGCACGAAGATGTCGCCGGCGTCCACATGCAGCGCGCTGGCGGCGCGCGCGGTCGGGCCGCCCCAGGGCGTCAGGTTCATGATGCCGCTGGCCAGCATGGCCAGACAGGTCATGGACAGCGGATTCATCTTCAGGCGGCGGTACAGCGGCAGCATCGACGCCACCACGATCATATAGGTGGTCGAGCCGTCGCCGTCCAGCGAGATCACCAGCGCCAGCACGGTGGTGCCCACCACGATCTTCAGCGGATCACCCTTCACCGCGCGCAGGATGCGGCCGACGATGGGATCGAACAGGCCGGCGTCGATCATCACGCCGAAGTACAGGATGGCGAACATCAGCATCACGCCCGTGGGCGCGATCTTGCGGATGCCGTCCAGCATCATCTTGTCGATGCCGGCGCCGAAGCCCCCCATCAACGCGAACAGGATGGGCACCAGGATCAGCGCCACCAGGGGCGACAGTCGCTTGGTCATGATCAGCGTCATGAACGTGATCACCATGCCGAAGCCAAGCAGGGTCAGAAGCATGGGGGTATCTCCACGGATCGTTGTTATTCGTAGCCGCCCCGGCAAGGGGAGACGGACAGGACCGCAAGGCTAGGAATTAAAGCTGTCTGGAACCTGTCGTTTTTTGCGAGGCGCGCCCGGCGGAGGGAGCGGCCCGCCCCTGCGCCGGGCCGCCCCAAGGAAGGGCGGCCCCCTCGGGGGGCAGCAAGCGCCCTTGGGACGCGTAGCATGGGGGCAAGCCAACCCTGGCCATCCACTATGCGAAAATTGGCCGCATGCGCATCCTGGTGATCGAAGACGACGAAGACCTGGCCGACGCCATCGTGCGCCGGCTGCGCCGGCTCGGCCATGCGGTCGACTGGCAGAACGACGGCCTGAGCGCCGACGGGGTGCTGCAATACGAAAGCTTCGACCTGGTGATCCTGGATATCGGCCTGCCGCGCATGTCGGGCTTCGACATCCTGCATCGCCTGCGCGACCGGGGCAGCAAGATCCCGGTGCTGGCGCTGACCGCCCGCATCGACATCGAGGACCGCGTCCACGCGCTCGACACCGGCGCCGACGACTACCTGGCCAAGCCCTTCGACTTCCGCGAACTGGAGGCGCGCTGCCGCGCCCTGTTGCGCCGCCCCAGCGCTCAGGCCGCCGGCGTGCAGCGTTTCGGCGATCTGGTCATCGACAGCGCCGCGCGCCTGCTCACGCTGGCCGGCCAGCGCATCGAGCTGCCCAAGCGCGAATACAGCCTGCTGGAGATCCTGCTGGCCGGCATGAACCGCGCCGTCAGCAAGGACGAGATCGCCAACAAGCTGTTCGCCTTCGACGACGACGCGGCGCCCAATGCCATCGAGGTCTACATCGCCCGGCTGCGGCGCAAGCTCGAAGGCTCGCCGCTGCGCATCGAGACCCGGCGCGGCACCGGCTACATCCTGACGTGCAGCGATGACGGCAAGCCCGACGCGCCAACCGGCGGCTAAGACGGCCGGCGCGCCGCGGCCCGATGCCGGCGCCGGCCGCATCTCGATCCGCCGCCGGCTGCTGGCCATGCTGCTGGCGCTGTTCATCGCCGGCGTGGGCGGGCTCTACCTGATGGTGCGCGGCTATGCGCAGCAGACCGCCGACACCGCCTACGACCAGCTGCTGCGCGCCTCGGCGCTGTCCATCGCCGACAGCCTGCAGCTGGTCGACGACGAATGGCGCATGGACATGCCCTATGCCGCGCTGGCCCTGCTGGAGCAGGCGCCGCGCGACCGCGCGTTCTACCAGGTGCGGGCCGGCGACGGCGCGCTGGTGTCCGGCTATCCCGACCTGCCCGCCCCGCCCACGGATGGCGCGTCCGACGACGCGGCCTCATCGCAGCTGTTCAAGGCGCGCTACCAGGACCAGCCGGTGCGCTTCGCCTGGATGGAACGCAAGATCGCCGGTCCCGCCGGCACGCGCAGCGCGCGCGTCCTGGTCGGCCAGACGAGCGAGGCGCGCGATGCGCTGGCCGCGCGGGTGCTGTGGCGCGGCACGCTGGCGCTGCTGGGCTTCACCGCCGCCGCGCTGGCGCTGGCCTGGTGGGGCCTGCGCCGTTCGCTGGCGCCGATCCGCCGCATCGAGCGCGAGCTGGCCGCGCGCGGCGCGTCCGACCTGCAGCCCATCAAGGCGCCGGTGCCGGAAGAGCTGGACACGCTGGTGCATACGCTGGACGGCTTCATGGCGCGGCTGGCGGAAAACCTGGACACGCTGCGCCTGTTCATCGCCGAGGCCGCGCACCAGCTGCGCACGCCGCTGGCCGCGCTGCACGCGCAGATGGAAGTGGCGCTGGACGAGGAAGATCCGGCCGAACAGCGCCGCAGCCTGCTGGCCGTGCTGCGCAACGCCGAGAAACTGTCGCGGCTGGTCAACCAGCTGCTCAGCGACGCCAGCGTGATCCACCGCAGCAATGTGCGGCAGTTCCAGCCGCTGGACCTGTCCGAGCTGCTGGACCAGGCCGTGTACGACTCGGTGCCGCAGGCCGAGCCCGCGCCCGACGTGCGCCTGGCCCTGCCGGTCGACGGCGCGCCCGCGCCGGCCCTGGGCGACAGCCTGATGCTGCGCGAGGCCTTCAAGAACCTGATCGACAACGCGCTGCGCCACGGCGCCGCGCCCGACGGCCATATCGACGTGCGGCTGGAACGCGACGGCGCGCGCTGGCGCGTCACCGTGTCCGACCAGGGACCGGGCATCCCGCCGGCCCTGGCCCATGCCGCCTTCGAGCGTTTCGTGCGCGGCCCCAATCCGCGCTCGGCCGGCGCCGGCCTGGGCCTGTCCATCGTGCGCCGCGCGGTCGACAGCCACCACGGCGAGCTGCAACTGAGCAACCGCGTGGGCGGCGGGCTGGACGCCGTCATCCTGCTGCCGGCGCTGCCCCATGAAAGCTGACACCCTCCCGCGCCGGCTGGCGCGCGCGCTGTTTCTTCCGCTGCTGCTGCCGCTGCTGCTGCCGCTGGCCCTGACCCTGGCCCCGCCGGCGCGGGCCCAGGCCGAACCGCCCAACACGCTCGCGCTGGGCCCGGACGGATCCGCCAACGTGCTGGTGGTGCATGCGTCCAACAGCCTGCCCGTGTTCCGTGGCGTGCTGGAGGACTTCCACCGCATCCATCCGGCCCTGCGCCTGGAATACACCGAACTGCCCACCCAGGCGCTGTACGACGGCATCGTCGCGCGGCGTCGCGACGCGGCAAGCGAAAAATCCGGCCCGGACCTGGTCATCAGCAGCGCCATGGACCTGCAGACCAAGCTGGCCAACGACGGCTACGCGCTGCCCCATGACTCGCCCGAGACCCGCGCCCTGCCCGCCTGGGCCAACTGGCGCGACGAGGTCTTCAGCACCGGCACCGATCCCATCGTCATGGTCTACGACACGCGCAGGCTGGACGCGGCGCGCGCGCCGCGCACCCGCCGCGCGCTGCTGTCGCTGCTGCAGGCGCCCGACCGGCCGCTGGCCGGCGCCGTGTCGACCTATGACGTCGGCGCCAGCGCCATCGGCTACCTGGCCGCCACCCAGGACACGCGCCTGGACAGCATGGCGCCGGCGCTGCTGGCGGCGCTGGGCCAGAACGGCGCGGCGCTGTATGCGTCGTCGGACGACGCGCTGGACATGCTGGAGCGCGGCGACACCACGCTGGCCTACAACGTGCTGGAGTCCTATACCCGCCACCGCATCGAACGCGGCGCGCCGCTGGGCATCATCTACCCGCGCGACTACACGCTGATGCTGTCACGCGCCGCGCTGATCCCGCGCCAGGCGCCGCGCCCGGACCTGGGCGCGATGCTGCTGGACTACCTGCTGTCGCCGCGCGGCCAGCACATGATCGCGCAGGCTTCCGGCATGCGGCCGGTGGGCGATTCGGTGGTGCCGGCCGCCGGCGTGCGGCCGCTGGGCCTGGGCGTGGGCCTGCTGGTGTACCAGGACACGCTCAAGAAGCGCCATTTCCTGGACCTGTGGCGGGCGGCGGTCAGGCCCGCGAGCGACGGCGCCAAGCCCTAGCGTGCTGTCCCGAGGATGCGCACGCACCCGGGAAACAGCACGCCAAGCCGCCGCCCCTCGCCGCCCGCTCAGGCGGCCAGCTCGTCGAACTGCACCTTGCCGTTCTGCATCACCAGCGGGATGTGCTCGCCCTGCCCCAGCAGGCAGGACACGTCGCGCAGCGGATTGCCGTCCACCACCAGCATGTCGGCGCAGGCGCCCGGCGCGATGACGCCCAGCTTGCCCTCCATGCCCAGCACCCGCGCGCCCACCTGCGTGGCGCTGGCGATCACGGCCGGCGCGCCCAGCACCTCGGCGCGCAGGCGGAATTCCTCGCTTTGCAGACGGTGCGACGGGCCCAGCAGGTCGGTGCCGAAGCCCATCGGCACGCCGGCGTCGCGATAGATCTCCAGCGAATGCAGGCCGGCGTTGCGCACCTGCGCCACCTTGGCCACGCTGTCGGCCGGCAGGCCCAGGTCCGCGCCCTCGTTGGCCAGGGCCTCGTAGGTGATCAGCGTGGGCACCACATAGGCGCCCTGCTCGGCCATCAGCCGCGCCGCCTCGGCGTCGACCAGGTTGCCGTGCTCGATGGTGCGCACGCCGCAGCGCACCGCGCGCGAGATCGCCTCGGCGGTGTAGGCGTGGGCCAGCACATAGGTCTGGCGGGCGCGCGCCTCGGCGACGATGGCGCGGATTTCGTCCTCGGAATAGCCCCAGGCGCCGACCGGATCGGTGGGCGAGGCCACGCCGCCGGACGCCATGATCTTGATCTGGTCCGCGCCCATCTGCAGCTCCTGGCGCACCGCGCGGCGCACCTCGTCCACGCCGTCGGCCACGCGCGCCAGTGCGCCCACCCGCACGCAGCAGGGGCACGGCGACTCGCCCGGCATGAAGTCGCTGCGCGGACGGCCGTCGCCGTGGCCGCCGGTCTGGCTCAGCGCCCGGCCCGACACGAACAGGCGCGGCCCCTGCACCAGTCCCTGCTCCACCGCCACCTTGAAGGCATGGCCGGCGCCGCCGGCGTCGCGCACGGTGGTGTAGCCCCGGCGCAGCATGTCGCGCAGGATCGGCGCCGAGCGGAACGTCACCAGCACATTGGGCATGGCCATCTGCTGCGGCAGGTTCAGCTGCACCGCGATCACATGCACGTGCAGGTCGATCAGGCCCGGCATCAGCGTCTTGCCCTTCAGGTCGATGACGCGCGCCGACGCGGCCGACAGCGGCCGGTCCGAGACTTCCTTGACCAGGCCGTTCTCGACCAGCACGTCGTGGCCCTCCAGCAGCTCGGGCCGGGCGGGATCCAGCAGCGCGGCGTTCTTGAACAATGTGCTTTCCATGATGCTCCCAAACATTGGCAAGTGAAGGACCGGGCGTATCAGCCCGGCCCATGGATGTACGAAGGCTCCGCGCTCAGGCGCAGCACAGCGCCGGCAGCACCAGCTGCGCATAGGGCCGGCAGGCGATGGCGTCGTCCGGACCGTACCAGCGCTCGGCGTGCAGCAGGTTGAGCGAGCCCCAGGTGCGCCCGCGCCAGCGGATCGGCACGTTCAGCACGCTCTGGCAGTCCAGCGAGGCGATCAGCGCATGATCGGCGAAGACGCTGCGCAGGTCGTCCGACGTGTAGCCGATGTAGCACTCGCCGCGCGCCAGCACCGTGTCGGTCCACGGCCCCGGCATCACGGTCTTGCTGCCGCCCGCGGGATAGGCGTCGGGCAGGTTCGAATACAGCCGCGTGGCCACGCCGCTGCCCGGGTCGTAGGACAGGATGGTGAACAGCCGGTGGCCGATCTCGCCGGCCAGCGCGTGGTCCACGGCGGCGAACACGGCCTGCGGCTGGGATGGCGCCTCATGGGCGCGCGCCACGGCGTTCAAGGCCGGCACCGCCACGGCGGGACGGAAGGGGCGTGCGCCGCTCATTTCGCCTCTCCCGCCGCGATGGCTTCCAGCGAGCGGCCGCGCGTGGGCACGCCCATCACCAGCACCACCAGCGCGCCCAGCACCAGCGTCACCGTGGTGGTGCCGAACACGCCCAGGAAGCCGAAGTTCGGATACAGATAACCCACCAGCACGGGCGAGGCGATGGCGCCCAGCCGGCCGATGGCCGAGGCCAGCCCCGCGCCGGTGGTGCGCACCGCCGTCGGAAAGACCTCGGCGGTGTAGGCATAGACGCCGGCGTAGGTGCCGTTCATGAAGAAGGACATGATGATGCCGGCCAGCATGATCTGGCCGTCCGTCTTGGCCAGCGCCAGCCCCAGCGCGCCCGCGCCGCCCAGCAGCATGTAGCTGGCGATGGTGGCCTGGCGGCCGATCTTCTCGTTGAACCAGGCCGCGCTGAAATAGCCCGGCACCTGCGCGCAGTAGATCGCCAGCGAATAGCCGAAGCTCTTGGTCATGCTCATGCCGCTCTCGACCAGCAGGCCCGGGATCCACACGAAGAACGAGTAGTAGCTGAAGGTGATCGACAACCACATGATCCAGGTCATCAGCGTGATGCGCGTCTGCCGGCCCTGCAGCAGCAGCGCGAAATTGGACCAGGGGCTGACCGCGCCGCGCGGCGGCGCCTCGGGCTCGGGCCGGGGCTCGGCCAGCGTGGCGCCGCGCCGCCTGAAATCGGCCTCGATGCGGTCCAGCACGGTCTCGGCCTCGGCGGTCCGGCCACGGCTTTCCAGCCAGCGCGGCGATTCCGGCAGCGCGCGGCGCCACCACAGCAGCATCACCACCGGCAGCGCCGTGATCACCAGCACGATGCGCCAGCCGCTGGCATGCGCCGGCACGATGAAATAGCCCAGCAGCGCCGCGGCCACGAAGCCGAACGAGAAGAAACCCGCCAGCGCGCCGGTGAAGCTGCCGCGAAAGCGCCGCGCCACGAACTCCGCCAGATAGGGCGCGATGATGGCGCTTTCCGCGCCCGTGCCCATGCCGGCGATCACCCGCGCCGCGAAGAACGGCGGCCAGCTGTCGACCCAGGCGCTGACCAGCGAGGCCACGCAGTACAGCGCCAGCGCCCACATCATCACCGCGCGCCGGCCGATCAGGTCGCCCAGCGTGCCGGCCAGCAGCGCGCCGAAGAAGAATCCGATGAAGGTGCTGCTGCCCAGCAGCCCGATCTGCACGCTGGTCAGGCCCCACTCCACCCGCAGCACGGGCAGGATGAACGCCAGCACGGCGGCGTCCATGGCATCGAACATATAGCCCAGGCCGCCCATCAGCAGCAGGTGTTTGTGAAAGCGCGCGAACGGCAGGCGCTCGATGCGCGCCGAGATCATGGACATGCGGAATTCCCCTTGCAATCGACGGCTTCAGCCGTGCTGTTCTTGACCAGGAACCGCATGATAGGCATGCGCAAATCTATCTATCCAATTTATAGTTATGATGCCCCACATCACCAATGTGAATGACTTCCCATGAGCTTCCGCACGCTGGATCTGAACCTGCTGAAGGTCTTCGAGGCCTTGATGACCGAAGGCAGCGTGACACGCGCGGCCAATGCGCTGTGCATGACCCAGCCCGCCGTCAGCAATGCGCTGGCGCGGCTGCGCGACAGCCTGGACGACCCGCTGTTCGTGCGCGCCGGCAACGGCGTCATTCCCACCCAGCGCGCCGCCGTGCTGTGGAGCGAGCTGGGCGAGGCGCTGGACCGCATGCGCGGCGCGCTCGACGCCGAAGCCTTCGACCCGGCCCGCGCCACGATGGAATTCAGCCTGTCGATGTCCGACTACATCGCGGGCATCGTGCTGCCGCCGCTGTTCGGGCGGCTGGAGCAATCGGCGCCGCAGGCGCGCGTGCGCGCCGTGCCCAACACGCTGCTGGAAATCCCGGAACAGCTGGAAGACAACCGCGCCGACTGCGTGCTCAGCGCCTACGTCAACGAAGCCCAATACCCGGGCCACATCCGCTCGCGCTCGCTCTGGCTGGTGGAATACGCCTGCTTCATGCGCCACGATCACCCGCTGGCCAGCATGAAGCGCCTGAGCACGCGCGCCTTCCTGTCGGCGCGCCACGTGGACGTGAGCCTGGGCGGCCAGACGCTGCCGTCCTACGACATGTACCTGTCGGCGCGCGGCCTGTCGCGCGACGTTGCGGCGCTGGTCAACCACTACAACGTGGCCTATGAAATGCTGCGCCACACCGACCTGATCGCCGTGCTGCCGCTGCACCTGGGCGCGCTGACGCCGCATGCGCGCTATCTGCGCGCCATGCCCCTGCCCATGCACGCGCCGCCGCGCACCATCACGCTGTTCTGGCACCAGCGCAACGACACCGTGCCGGCCCAGCGCTGGCTGCGGCGCACGCTGGTGGACCTGTTCGCGACGGGCGAGAACATGGCGCAGGACGCGGGCTGAGGCGGACGGACATCGCGGCCCGCGCCGGGTCCAGTCCGCCCGCTCAACCCGCGACCAGCTCGGCGCCGCGCGCGTCCGCAACCGGCGCCGGCTCGGCCAGCGCCATCAGGTATTGCCACAGCCGTTCGGCCTGCGCCGCCAGTTCCGCCTCATGGCGCAACAGCATCAGGCGCAGCGGCAACTCGAACGCCGCGCCGCCGGCCGGCACCAGCCGGCGCGCGTCCAGGTCGGCGCGTACCAGCGACAGCGGCAGCCAGGCCACGCCCAGGCCCGACAGCGCCATCAGCCGCAGGCCGTCGGTCAGGCTGGCGTTGTGGCTCTGGCGCAGGTCCAGGTCCAGCCGGTCCAGCAAGGGCCGCAGCGACCAGCCCAGATGGCATTCGTCCGCATAGCCCAGGAACGACACCGGCCGTCCGCCCGCCTGCGCCAGGTCGTACAGCGGTCGCCCCGCCGCGTTGGGCGCGCTGACCGGCAAGAGGCGTTCGCGGCCCAGCTCCAGCGCGCGCAGGCCATCGGCGGACAGGCCCAGGCGCCGCGCCACGGTCCCGCCCTCGTCGAACAAGGCCACGGCGTAGTCGGCCGCGCCCTCGTCCAGCATGGCCAGGCATTCGGGCAGATTGTCGGATTCGACGCTGAATTTGGCGTCGCGGAAATCGCTGTGCAGCCGGGGGATCCAGTCGGGAAAGAACACCGCCGACATGATGTGGGGCGCGCAGAAACGGATGCGCTGCTGGCGGTCGCGCGCGTCGCTGCGCACCGATTTGCGCAGCCCTTCCAGCGCATACACGACCTCGGTCGCCACGGCCTGCAACCGCTGGCCGGCGTCGGTCAGTTCCAGCGCCGCCTTGCGGCGGTCGAACAGGGGCGCGCCCAGCCACTGCTCCAGCCCCTGGATGCGCCGGCTCAGGCCGGACACCGAGACATGGCAGCGCTCGGACGCGCGGCTGAAACTCCTGAACTGGCACAGGACCAGGAAATCCTTCAGCGCGACGAGGTCGATCATTTGCGTATTCCTCAAAGGAAACCACGCCGACGAGTGTACGTCTGGCAATCGATTCCAGGGAGCGCTTTCGATTCAAGAATTTTGCGGATTTCGCAAAACAGAAAAGCAATCCGGCAACCCGGCGCCAGACGCGCGCCGCTACGATGCCTCAACCGTCCACCGACCAGGCCCCGACCATGACGCAAGCTCCAGACCACCGCCCGCCCGGCGTCCTCGCGCCCGTGCTGACGCCGTATGACGAGAACCTCCGACCCGACCCGAGGCGCTTTGCCCGGCTGTGCCTGTGGCTGGCGCGGCAGGACTGCGGACTGGCGATGTTCGGCACCAATTCCGAGGGCAATTCCTTGTCCGTCGAGGAAAAGCTGGGCCTGCTGCACGCCGCCATCGAGGCCGGCGCGCCGGCCGCCGGCATGCTGCCCGGCACCGGCAGCTGCGCGCTGCCCGACGCGGTGCGCCTGAGCCGCGCCGCCGTCGATCAGGGTTGCGCCGGCGTGCTGGCGCTGCCGCCGTTCTACTACAAGACCGTGACCGACGACGGCCTGTATGCCTTCTTCAGCGAACTCATCGAGCGCGTCGGCGACGCGCGGCTGCGCGTGTACCTGTATCACATCCCGCCCGTGGCGCAGGTGGGCTTTTCCCATGCGCTGGTGGAACGGCTGCTCAAGCACTATCCCGGCATCATCGCCGGCATGAAGGACACCGGCGGCGACTGGACCTACACCGCGCGCACCATCGAACAGTTCTCAAGCGCGGGCTTCGGCGTCTACGCCGGCACCGAGACGCTGCTGCTGGACACGCTGCGGCTGGGCGGCGCGGGCTGCATCTCGGCCACCGCCAACGTCAATCCCGGCCCCATCGTCGCGCTGTCCCGCAGCTGGCGCGAGGCCGACGCGCGGGCTCGTCAGGACGCGCTCAACACGCTGCGCGGCGCCTTCGCCGCCTATCCGCTGATCGCCTCGATGAAGGCCGCCGTCGCCGACGCCAGCGGCGACGAAGGCTGGAACCGGCTGCGCCCGCCGCTGGAGGCGCTGAATCCCCGGCAGCGCGCCGCGCTGCGCGAGGCCTTGCGCAGCCTGTCGTTTTCCATGGACGGACTCTGAGCGGCCCGGCGCGACGCCGGACGCCATCCGAAGACACCGCCCCAAGACGCCCCCGGAAGACATCACAGCCGCCACGGCGCTTCACCCACGACAGCGCGTCCCACGCAGGACGCGCGCCCCAAGGAGACATCATGACCCGCATTCCCGCCCGCCTGCTCGGCGCGCTGCCCCGGCTGTACGCGGCCGCGCTGTGCCTGGCCGCCACATCGACCCAGCCCGCCCGCGCCGACACCCCGGCCTATCCCTCGCGCCCGATCACGATGGTGATCCAGTATCCGGCGGGCGGGCCGTCCGACATCCTGGCCCGCATCCTCGCCCCGCGCCTGCAGGCGCGGCTGGGCCAGCCCGTCATCGTCGAGGCCCGGGTCGGCGCGGGCGGCAATATCGGCACCGACGTGGTGGCCAAGGCCCAACCCGACGGCCACACGCTACTGCTGTCATCCAGCGGCCCGCTGGCCATCAGCCCCTGGCTCTATCCCAAGCTGTCCTACGATCCGCTGCGCGACCTGGCGCCCGTGGTCGAGGTGGCGGCGGTGCCGCTGGTGCTGATGGTCAACCGCGCCAGCCCGGCCCAGACCGCGCCGGCCCTGCTGGCCGAACTCAAGGCCCGGCCCGGCCGCTACACCTACGGCTCGTCCGGCAACGGCACGCCCCAGCACCTGTCGTCCGCGCTGCTGGAATCGCTGACAGGCGCGCGCGCCGTGCACGTGCCGTACAAGGGCCAGGCGCCAATGGCGGTGGACCTGATGGGCGGACAGATCGACTTCGCCATCGACAGCATGGTTTCGGCCATGCCCAACCTGACCAGCAACCGCCTGCGGCCCCTGGCGGTCACCAGCAAGCAGCGCTCGGCGCTGCTGCCGGACGTGCCCACGCTGGACGAGGCCGGTGTGCCGGGCTACGAATCGCTGGCCTGGTACGGCCTGATGGCGCCGGCCGCCACGCCCGCCCCCATCGTCGCCCGCCTGAACCAGGTCATGCGCGAGGTCATGGACCTGCCCGAGGTGCGCGAGCAGATCGCCCGGCTCGGCAGCCCCGCCGTGCACGGCACGCCCGAGCAGTTCGGCGCCTTCATCCGCGCCGAGCATCAGAAATGGGGCGACATCGTCCGCCGCACCGGCGCCTCCCTCGATTGATTCCCGCCACTCCCGCCCACGCCCCATGAAGATCGTCCACGCCTGCGAACAGACCCTCCGTATCGATGCCAAGCTGCGCAACGCGCGGGTGGACTTCAGCGAAATGACGGCCACCATCGTCGCCATCGCCACCGACCAGTTCCGCGACGGTCGGCGCGTGGCGGGCTACGCCTTCAATTCCTTCGGCCGCTATGCCTGCGGCGGCCCGATGCGCGAGCGCTTCATCCCGCGCCTGCTGGCCGCGCCGCCGTCCGACCTGCTGGACCCGGACAGCGGCCGGCTCGATCCGCCGCGCGCCGTGGCCGCGCTGCTGCGCCGTGAAAAAGCCGGCGCGCATGCCGAGCGCTCGATGGCCGTGGGCACGCTGGAACTGGCCTTGTGGGACGCGGCGGCCAAGCTGGAGGGCCGGCCGCTGTACCAGACGCTGGCCGAGCGCTATGGCGTGGCCGGGGCCGGCGAGCCGCGCGCCATTCCCTGCTATGCCGGCGGCGGCTTCTACAAGCCGGCCGACGACCGCGCGCTGCTGCTGCGCGAGATCCAGGGCTATCTGGACGCCGGCTACCGCGACGTAAAGATAAAGGCCGGCGGCCTGCCGCTGGCCGAGGACCTGGACCGCATCGAATCGGCGCTGTCGCTGCTGCAAAACGGCAGCCGCCTGGCGCTGGACGCCAGTTGCGCCTTCGGCCGCGACGAGG
Source organism: Achromobacter sp. Marseille-Q0513 (assembly GCF_018195695.1). Lineage (NCBI taxonomy): Bacteria > Pseudomonadati > Pseudomonadota > Betaproteobacteria > Burkholderiales > Alcaligenaceae > Achromobacter > Achromobacter sp. Marseille-Q0513. The sequence goes on from NZ_JAGTJY010000018.1 coordinate 26,736, forward strand.
CGCTGGCCTATGCCCGCGCGATCGCGCCCTACGGCCTGCGCTGGCTGGAAGAACCCTGCGATCCGGCCGACTTCGAGACCTACCGCGCGGTCAGCCAGGCCTATCCGGGCCTGGTGGCCGGCGGCGAGAACCTGTATTCGAAGGAAGAAGCCGAGAACTTCCTGCGCTATGGGCCGGCCGGCGCGCGCCTGATCCTGCAGCCCGATCCGCCGCTGGCCTATGGCGTGGGCGAGTTCCACCGCATCGTGCGGATCGCCGCCCGCCATGGCGTGCCGGCCGCGCGCATCATGCCGCACGGCGGCAATCTCATGTCCCTGCACGTGGCGGCGGGCCTGGGGCTGGGCGGCGCGGAATCCTATCCCGGCCTGTTCGGCGCCTTCGGCGGCTTCGGCCGCGAAGTCCGCATCCAGGAAGGCCGCGCCTCGCTGCCCGCCTCGCCCGGCATTGGCTTCGAGGAACAGCCCGAGCTGTATCGGATCTTCACGGCGCTGCCCTTGAACGCTTGAGCCCTTGAACGGACGACGCTCTGCCAGCGGGTGGCACGGCCTGCGCCCGCCGTTGCCTCCGTCTCAGCCGTCCGCGTCGATTCCCGGGCCGTAGTTCAGGCCCAGCAACAGCCGTTCCAGCGCCTCGCCCAGCGACGAGCCCAGCCTATAGAGCATGCCGTCCGGCACCGTATAGACATAAGCCGCGCCGGCGGCGTCCAGCAGCACGATCATGTGGTTGTGATGCGCGTCGGCCACCGCGCGCAACGGCCCGGTGCGGCCGCGCCAGGGCAGGCCTTCCAGCGATTCGTCCTCGTCCGGCTCGCAGGGCCGTTCGTAGAACGCCACATCGCTGGCGGCGGTCTCCCGGCCCGCGCCCGTCTTGCCCAGCGACAGACCGGCCAGCGACGCCAGCAGGCGCTCGCCCGCCGGGTCCCGCGCCCCGTCGTCGGGTGGCGCCTGCCAGCCGGCCTCGCGCAACAGCGCGACGATGGAATCGGGCACGCCGCTCATCCGCGCGCCCCCGTTGCCCCGGCCGCCATGCGCCCACTCATTGCAGGTACGACGCCACTTCCTCCGGCGTCAGATAGCGCTTGAAGGCGACGTGCGGATTCTGCGCGTCGTGGCAGGCGCCCAGGAAGCCGGCCCAGCTGCGGCTGCACGCGTCGCCCTTGTCCAGGCCGATCAGCACGCGCTTGCCGTGCTTCTGCGCATTGGCGCGCAGCGGCGCCTCGCCCCAGGACCAGGCCAGCTCGTTGACCAGCTCGCCGCCCGCGTAGGCCGGCGCCTGCAGCCACAGGAAATCCGCCGTGTCGCTGTCGTTGTCTTCCGACGGCGGCGCGCGGTCCACGATGGCCTGGCGCACGCCCAGCGCCTGGCCGTGTTCGCGGATCAGGTTCTGCAACAGCGTGAAGGCATGGAAACCGTTGTTCACCGCGTGCGCCCGCGCCACGAAGCCCGTGCCCGACGCAGGCAGCACCACCACCAGCTCGTCCTCGTAGCTCATGTTCGCGGCCAGCCACAGGTAATGCAGCTGCTCGAACGGCAGGCTGCCGTTGCGGTTCAGGCGGTAGATCCGCGCCTGCAAGGCATCGTCCGCCAAGAAGGCCCGGTGGTTGCGCTCGTCGCGCAGCACCATCGCCATCATGGGCAGCACCAGCAGTTCCACGGCCTGCTGCAAGGTCTCGACCTCCCAGCGGCGCTCCTGCGGCACGGCCTTCATGCGCGCCTGCGCGTCGGCCCAGGCCTGCACTTCCTCGGGCTCGGCCTCGTCGTCGTCCTCGTCGACTTCCTCGGCGCAGTACGGCTCCAGCTCCTGCAGCCAGACGTCCAGCAAGGCATGGCAGGCGGGAAACAGGATGGCCGGGTCGGCGCCGTCCTCGACCAGCGCGCCGCCCATCAGCGCCAGCAGCGACGCGCGGTTGGGATGCACCTCGGGCAGCAGCGCGGCGCAGGCGGACAGCACCGCTTCCGTCCGTTCCGGCTCCTGCGCCTGGGCGTACAGGCGGCCGATCTCGGGCCGGTCGAAGAACACGTCGGGCGTATCGCGCTCGGCGGCCGAAGCCAGCGGGCTGCGCAGGAAGGCGAGCAGGTCGGACGGGAGTTCGAAAGCGGATTGGGTCATGGTGGCGGTGTAACGGGACGGAAACGGCGGCGCGCGAAGCGCCGGGCAAGGACGGGATGCGGGCGGGCAGGCCCGGCCCGCCTGCGATCTTACCGGACGCCGCGCGACGGGCGCGGAACGGCGGCGCCCGCCGGGCGGGCCCCGCATGACCTGGCGCAAGCCGGCGCGGGGGATTCCCGCGCGGACGGCGTCATGCCCCGCAAGAATGTCGACAAAACCCCGCCCATCGGGACTTTCCCTGCTCCTGTCGTTCGCCCGCATGCAGGCCGCCATGCCCGAGCTAGACTGCCATTCCCCATCCCCAGGAGCACTCGCATGAACCTGCCTGCCCGTGTCGTGGATCTGCACACCCATCTGTTCAATGCCCGCTACATGCCGCTGGAAAGCGTGATCGCCAGCGCCATGAACAAGGAGGAAAGCAAGCTCGCGGACTACGTCGCGAAGCTGCTGTACGCGCTGGCGGGTTCTTCCTATGCGGACGCCCAGGACCTGGGCGCGCAGAAGCACCTGCAGGTCGTGTCCGAGGACGAGTTCTACCTGGAGCGGATCTGGGAGATCACCCGCGGCGGACTGATGCAGGAAGTCCCCGCCGCCACGCTCGCCAAGCATGGCCCGGCCGACGTGCTGAACCAGCCCTGGAACGCGCAGCCGCTGGAGCCGGTGGCCTCGTCGGAGTTGATGGAGATCATCGAGCAGCTGTCGAACATCGACTACGCCGCCGAGGGCTGGATCGAGCCGGACCCCTCGCCGCTGCACCAGCCCGCCGTCCCGTACAAGCAGCTGGCGGCCGCGCCGATGTTCGTCGACGTGCTGGACTGGGCCCGGCGCGTGGTCCGCAAGGCGCTGCGCGCGGCCACGGACCTGATGGACAAGTTCGCCTGGGGCAGCCACGTCGAGAACTACCTGGAATTCTTCCTGACCATGCTGAAGTCGGAGAAGGCCGTGCTCAAGCAGCTGCTGTCCAGCTACGACAAGCTCGGCGCGGGCAACATCCAGGTGTTGCACATGATGATGGACATGCAGCTGGCCTATCCGGTGCCCAAGCCGCCGCGCTACCCCTTCCCCGAGCAGCTGCGGAAGATGGAACAGCTCAAGCAGGACAACCCGCAATCGATGTTCGGCTTTTCCGCCTTCGATCCCCGGCGCGACAATTGGCGGCAACTGGCCGACACCGCGATCGCGCACGGCTTCCTGGGCTTCAAGTTCTATCCGGCGCTGGGCTACCTGCCCATCGGCAACGCCGACCCCGTGCTGGAGAGCCGCGTGGCGGCGTTCTTCGACTACTGCATCACCGACGACATTCCGGTGTTCGTGCATTGCACGCCCATCGGTTTCCAGACGAAGGAAAAGAAAGGCCTGAACGCCCACCCGAAGCACTGGCGCGCGCTGCTCGAACACGAGCGCTGGCGCGATCTGCGGCTCTGCCTGGGCCATGCCGGCGGCGGCCGCGCCAGCAACCAGGGCGTTTCCTCGGCCGGCTGGATGGCCGACAGCGAGGCCGAGTGGCGCGACGCCGACAACTTCGCCCGCATCGTCGCCGACCTGTGCGCGACCTACCCGAAGGTGTATTGCGAACTGGGCTACATCACCGAGCTGCTGGACGACAAGGACGCGCGCGAACTGCTGGTCGCCAACATCGAGCGCGCGCGCGCCGAGGCCCAGCAGAACGGCCGCCCCCACGACTTCCTGGACAAGGTCGCCTACGGCTCGGACTGGCACATGCCCAGCATGGTCGACAACACGGCGCGCTACCTGGACGTGTTCGTCGACATCATGAACCGACCCGCCTATGCCGCGCATCGCGACCTGTTCTTCCACGACACGGCGATGGCCTACCTGAAGCGCTGAACCGGCGCGGGCCCGGGCGCGTCAGGGACCGACGGCATGCCGGGCGCTAGCCCGCCGTCAGCTCCCCGGCAGCCGCCTGCCTGCCGCTTGCGGCGGCCCGCTCGAACAGGGCCGCCGCCTCGTCCGGCGGCAGGTCCAATCCGAAGCGCTCGCGCAGGCAATCCGCCCAGGCCTGCGCATCGTCGTAGCGCCGCGTCTCGGGCGGCGCGCCCGTGTTGCCGCGCAACGTCAACACATCGTTCACCAGCAGCTCGCGCAGGCCGGGCGCGGTACGGCTGATGATCAGGTCGGACAGGAACACCGATTGCGGATGGCTGGACGTGTACCAGTTGCCGATCTCGAAGTCGACGGCCGGCGCTGGCCGCAAGCCGTACTGGTAGACCGTGTTCCAGCCCTTGGCGGTCTGGAATTCCAGGCTGAATTCATCCGGGCCGGCCGGCGCGATGCGGAACACGCCGTGCGGCGTTTCCTGCGGCACGTTCAGCAGGAACTCCAGCGGCGCAGTCTGCGTGGTGGACCCGAAGGCCACGTCGACGAACCAGCTGCGCCCGTCCAGATCCACGCGCAGCAGCATGTGCGTGAGGCCGGTGCGCACGTCCGCCGGCACCTGCCAGCGCACACGCGCGATCAGCGGCGTGACGCGAAAGCCCAGTTGCTCCAGCACGGCCTGGAACAGCCGGTTGTGCTCGAAGCAATAGCCGCCACGGCCACGCGCCAGCATCTTGTCGGCGATGCGCGCCAGGTCCAGGCTGACGCCCAGGCCGCTGTAGGCATCGATGTTCTCGAACGGGATGGCCTGCGGGTGCAGCAGATGCAGCTGGCGCAGCACGTCCAGCGTGGGTTCGACGGGGCCGTGATAACCGATACGCGTGAAATAGCGCGCGAGCGGAAAGGAGTCTGACATGGCGGTAACGGGCTGGCGCAAGGGTCGGGACGCCAGCAAGCATGGACAGTAGCGAAGGTGTCAATCTACCATACATTCAATTAATTACTTGAATGAATATTGCTGGAATGAAATTCACCGACCGACATTCCCCCGCGCCGTCCGGCAGCGCGGTTGAGGCGGCGACGCTCAGGCCGGCGGCGCGACGGGCGCCGGGCGCGACGCGATCCATCCGGCGCAGGCCGCCATGCCCAGGGCCACGCCCAGGCCCAGCATCCAGGACGGATGCGCGCCCCAGGCGAACAGCGCGTAGCCCAGCGCCATGCCGCCGACGGCATAGGCCTTGCCCTTGCGGCTGATCGCGCCCTGCTCGCGCCACTGGCGCAGGGGCGCGCCGAAGCGCGGGTGCGTGAGCAGCCAGGCCTCCATGCGCGGCGACGAGCGTGCGAAGCAGGCCACCGCCAGGATCAGGAAGATGGTGGTCGGCATCACCGGCAACAGCGCGCCAATAATGCCCAGCGCCACCATCAGCCAACCCAGCGCGGCCCAGGCGGCGCGCGCCAGCCGGCCCGGCTTCGCGGCGGGCCGCCGCCCTGCTTCCGGCGACGCCCGATCCGCGCCGGCCGACGGTTCTTCCATCACGCCAGTTCCTGCTCGACATAGCCGCGCACGGCCACGAACGCGGCGCGGGCGCTGGACACGACTTCGCCCTCCTGCTCCGGCGCCAGCGGCACCGCGTCCAGCGCCGCCGCGAAGTCGCGCCAGTGCTGCGCCACGCCTTCGGGATGCGCGGCCAGGTGGCGCGCGCCAAAGTCGCGGTCCAGGCCCAGCTTGCCGGCCAGCTTATAGAGCACGGCCGCGCCCAGCGTCGAACCTTCGGCCACGTACAGCCAGCCCAGCGCGCCGGGCACGGCCATGCCGGCGTCGGCCGCCGGCAGGGCCTCGGCCGGTGGCGCCATGCCCAGGTCGGCCAGGTCCCGCGTCACCAGACCCAGCCGGCGCCGCGCCGGCATGTCCGGCAGCAGCGCCGCCAAATCGGCGCGCGCATAGAGCGCGTCCACATCGCGCAGGAAGCGGTACTGCACGCGCAAGAAGCCCGCGTAGCGCTCGCGACTCGCGAAGATCCGCGCGCCCATGATGCGGCTGTCCAGCGAATCATGGGTGGACGTGGTGCTGGCCTTCAGGCGGCGGGCGCGGCCCGCGTCGGCGTGGGGCGATAGAGTGGTCATGGTGCATCCTCGCTGGCAGAGGTGGATGGGGCCGGCGATGGCCGGGGAAGAAGCGTGGCGGGCGTCATGGTCAGAACCTGGTCTGCACGCCCAGGAATACGGTGCGCCCGGGCGCCGGCATGAAGCTCTGCGCCAGCGGATCCAGGTAATAGCGGTTGGTCAGGTTCTGCACGGCCAGGTTCACGTCGGTGTGCTCGCGCAGCTTGTAGTTCAGGAACAGGTCGTACAGCGCGACCGAGTGGTACACCTGCTGCGGCGTGGTGGCGCCCACCTGCCAGGGCTTGTCGGCCTTCGCGGTCGGGCCCGAGGTATAGGTCACGCGCCCGCCCACGGTCAGCGTCTCGTCGAAGAAGCGCAGGCCGGCCGTCAGGTTCAGCGCCAGCCGGGGCGGGTTCTGCGTGTTGGTGTACGAACCCATGAAGCTGCCCGACGTGCAGTTGGGCGTGTCCTGCGTGGGCCGGTAGCGATTGGCGCTGGCGCGCAGCTTGGCGGCGAAGGCCGAATCGCAGGTCTCGGTCTTCAGGTAGTAGGTCGCCGACAGGTCGGCGAACACGCGGCCGGCATCGTAGTGCGACTGCAATTCCAGGCCGCTGGTCTTGTAGCTGTCGGCGTTGGAGAAGCGCATCAGGCCGTTCAGGCCGGGGCTGGGATCGTAGTAGCGAGTGATGTAGTTCCTGATGTTGTTGTTGAAGTACGCCACCTTCAACCCGGCCGTGTCGCGATCGGTGAACACGCCTTGGCGCAGCGTGCTGGTGCCGACTTCCCAGCTGCTGGAGCGTTCCGGCTTGAGGCTCTTGCCCGGATCCACCGACAAGGTGCCGCGGCTGGTCTCGAACAGCGACGGCATGCGCAGACCCTGCGTGTACGAGGCGTAGACGAAGGTGTCCGGGATCAGCTCGAAGTTGAAGCCCACCGACGGCGAGAAGCCGCCGCCGCTGCTGCGCTTCCTGCCCTCATAGCGGTAGCCCTGGACCATGTTGACGACCCGCTCTTTCTCGACGCGCGAGCCGGTCGCGCCAAAGTCGTTGTAGTTGACGCCTTCGAAGGGGTTGTTGGTGTTCTTGTAGACGATGCCGTTGTTCAGCCGGGGATCCGTCGCGGCCGTGTACTGGCCGTTGCGGTCCGGATACCAGGACAGGTAGCCATAGTCGCGCGGCTTGGTCACCATGATGAAGCGCATCGCGCGGTCCTCGCGCTGGGCAATGGCGCGGATGCCCTTGTCCTCGACGCTGAAATGCGTGTAGCGGCCGCCGGTCCACAGCGTCAGTTTGTCCATCGGCTTGTATTCCAGCTTGCCGTTCAGGCTGAATTCCTCGCGCTTGGCGTCGCGCAGCGTGCGGTTGCCGTTGATGTCGTGCTGCGTGATCACCACGCCCTTCTGCGGGCGGATCTCCTCGAACTGAAACGAACCGCCCAGGTCCAGCTTGAAATCGCCCATGCCGGTCGAGAAGCGCGAGACGTTGCCCAGGTCGCCGCCGATGCGGCGGTTGGCCTGGCGGGTCCAGTTGCGGTCCGAGCGGTAGGCCTGCGAGGTCGGCGCCATCACCGAGGTCAGCAGGCTGGTCGAGGCGTCCGTCAGCCACAGGTTGGCCGTCACGTCCACCAGCGGATTGCCGGCGGGCAGGTAGTGGTAGCGCGCCGTGTAGGTGTCGATCTTGGTTTGGCTCAACGGATACTGGTAGATGCCCGCCGTGCCGGAACGGAAGATGTCCGACGGCATGATCTCGCCGTTGCGCCCGTCGTAGCGGCGATAGCTCAGCTCCAGCGTGTGGCCGTCCGCCGGCCGCAGGGTGGCCTTGAGCAGCACGGACTCGGTCTTGAACGACGAGTTCAGCACTTCCTCGCCCGGCTTGTAGACCTTGGCCACGGTGGAATCTTCATAGCCGTAGCGGTCGAAGCTGCGGTAGCGCTCCCAGCCCTTCTCGCCGGTGATGTAGTTGCCCTGGTTGCGGCGCGCGTAGGCGGCCACGAGATCCAGGCGCTCGTTTGTATAGGCCAGCGCCACGCTGCCGGACTTGGCCTGCGAGCCGAACAGGCTGCCGCGGCTGTCGCGCGGCTGCGTGGACACGCTCTCTCCGGGCGTGCCGTCGCGGCGCGCCGGCCCCACGCCGTTGTTCCACACATCGCCCTTCAGGCGCACGCCGAAGCTGTTGCCGTCCACCAGGATGTCCTTGATCCCGAGGGTGCGCATCTCCACCGTGCCGCCGATGGCGCCGGACTTCATCGTCGGCCCCTTGTTGATGGTGACGTCGCTGATCAGGTCCGGGTCGATATAGCTGCGCTGCTGCGTGCCGGCGTAGCCGCGATATACATCCAGCGACTGCTCGGAGCCGTCCACCTTCACCGCCACGCGGCTCTGCCCCTGCACGCCTCGGATGTTGACGTCCAGCGCGCCGCCGTTGCGGCTGTCGCCAACCTGCACGCCGGCCACGCCCTTGAGCAGGTCGGCCGGCGACAAGCCCCGGCCGAAGCGGTCCAGATCCTTGCCGGACAGATACACCGACGAGCGCGGCGCCGTGTAGACCTCTTTCTCCGGTTCGGGCAGCCCGTCGGCCGTGACCACCACCGAGGGCAGCGGGATGGCCCCGGCCGAGGCCTGGGACGCCGCCGCCAGCGCATAGCTGCCATCCGCGCGCGGCAGCAGCCGCAGGTCGGTGCCCGCGAGCAGCCGGCGCAAGCCGCCGCTGACCGTGTAGCGGCCCGCCAGCGCCGGCGCGTTCAGCCCGCGCGTGAGCGCCGGATCGAAGGACAGCAGCAGCCCGGACTGGCTGGCGAACGTGCCCAGCGCCGAGCCGAGCGGCCCGGCCGGCACGTCGTAGCTGCGCAGCAGTGTGTCGTCGAGCTGCGTGGCAGGCCTGCCGGACGCGCCCGGCGCGGTTTCGGCCGCTTGCGCGACGCCGGCTGGCAGCATGGCGATGCTTGTGGCGGGCAGGCCCGCCAGCGCGCAACGCAGCGCCAGGGCCAACGGACGCAGGCGGCGCGGGGATCGGGAAGAACGGGGAAGATGACGTGCGGGGTACATGCTTTTCCTATCTCGTCGGGTCTGGAGCCGACGCCAAGCGCAGGCTTTCAGCTCCTCTGCCGCACGAGATCGGAAAAGGGATACGTTTTCCGGAGAAAAACTTTTCGCGCGCAATACGCGGATCGACAAGGCGGCGCCGGCGGGCACGGCGTTGGCCCTGCACACGCCCCCGCGCCACGCGACCGAGGCATGACGGCCGAGCGGCGGCGGGACCGTCCAGCCCCTGCGGCATCCATCGCGAGCAACGCGCCGGCAATCGCGCATGGCTGGCTCTCCGTATTGCGAATCACCCAAACTTTAATGATAATGGTTTTTATTCGTTTCTCAAGCCACGCCCACCCAGTTGCCGGCGCGGCCGTTCCCTCCGCTTCACGCAAGACCGTCCCGACCATGCACGCCCCCAGCCCGCCGCCGCCCTGCGCAGAGCGCGACAGCATCGCCGCCCTGTACATCGAGAACCATGCCTGGCTGCGCGGCTGGCTGGCCTACCGGCTCAATTCCTGGGGCCGCGGCGCGGCCGAAGACCTGGCGCACGACACCTTCCTGCGCATCCTGTCCAGCCGCGCCGGCGCCCCGCGCGAGGCGATCCAGCAGCCGCGCGCCTATCTCACCACCGTGGCCAAGGGCGTGCTGGTCAGCTGGATGCGCCGGCAGACGCTGGAGCGCGCCTGGCTCGAGGCGCTGGCCGCCCTGCCCGAGCCGCGGCATCCCTCGCCCGAGCAGCAGAGCGTCATCCTGGAAACCCTGCACGAGATCGACGCCATGCTGGACACGCTCAAGCCGCGCGTGAAGCAGGCCTTCCTGATGGCCACGCTGGACGGCATGAAGCAGCAGGAGATCGCCCGGGCGCTGAACGTGGCCGTGCCCACGGTCAAGAGCTACATCCACAAGGCCTACCTGGCCTGCCTGAGCCTGATGCCCGATGAATGACGCCGCCCGCGCCGCCGCCGGCATCCGCACGCCGCGCGACCTGCCGCCCCTGGCCCCGCGCATTCTTGAAGAAGCCGCGTCCTGGCTGCTGCAGATGCAGGACGGGCCGCTGCCGCCGGCCCGCCAGGCCGAGTTTGAACGCTGGCGCGCGCGCAGCGCCGAGCACCAGCGCGCCTGGCAGCGCGCCGAACGGCTGCTGGCCCGCATCGGCCTGCTGCCGCCCGCGCTCGCGACGCGCGCGCTGAACCGCCCGCCCCGGGCCGGCCGCCGCGCCGCGCTGCGCGCCCTGGCCCTGCTGCTCGCGGCCGCGCCGCTGGGCTGGCTGTCGTGGCGCCATCCGTTCTGGCGCGACTGGCTGGCCGCCGACTACGTCACCGCCGTCGGCGAACGCCTGGACATCACGCTGGAAGACGGCGCCGAGGTCGCGCTCAATACCGACACCGCGCTGGATCTGCGCTACGACGACAGCCAGCGCCTGCTGCGCCTGCGCCGCGGCGAAATCTACATCCGCACCGCCGCCGACACGCGCGCGCCGCCGCGCCCCTTCCTGGTACAGACCGACGATGGCCTGCTGCTGGCGCTGGGCACGCGCTACAGCGTGCGCCAATACCCGGGCTACACCGAACTTGCCGTGTACGAAGGCGCCGTGCAGATCCACCCCGACGGCGCCGACGTGGCGCCGGGCGCGAACATCATCGGCGCCGGCCGGCGCGCGCGCTACACGCGCCAGCGCATCGAGGCCATCGACGCCGCGAGCGAGGCCGCGCTGGCCTGGCGCAAGGGACTGCTGATCGCCGACGACATGCCCGTGGACCTGTGGGCGCGCGAGCTGGCGCGCTATGGCCGCGAGACCATCGAGGTGGACGCCGGCGCAAGCGCGCTGCGGATCTCGGGCACCTTCCCCATCGACGACATCCCGCAAGCGCTGGGCATGCTGGCGCAGACCTACCGCCTGCGCACCCGGCGCGAAGGCATGCGCGTGCGCATCAGCCGTTGAAAACCGGCCGGCCCGCGCCCGGGCGCGGACCATCGACGGCCGCGCATCAGCCGCCAGATGCCGACGCCTCCGGCACGCCCAGCGCCGCGCACAGCCAGCCGCAGAACGCCCGCGCCAGCGGATCGTCCTGACTGTCGCGATGCACCAGCCAGGCCCAGTTCGGACCGCGCACGGTCTGTTCCGTCATCGCGGCCAGCGCGCCCTCGTCGCGCCAGCGCCGGGCCAGCAGGGCGCTGACCAACGCCATGCCCAGCCCCTCGTGTGCCGCGTCCAGCAGCAGCCCCGGATCGGAAAAATTCATGCCCTGCGCGCGCTGGCCCACATCGGCCCCGCCCTGCGTCTCCCAGTGGCTCCAGTCCATCTCACGCTCGCCGTGCAGCGTGGCCGGCGCCCCCGCGCCCGGCGCGAGCAAGCGCGGATGGCAGGCCGGATACAGGCGGTCCTCGACCAGCACGCGAAACGCGCAATCGGCCTGCGGCGCCAGATCGTCGCGCAGCGCGATGTCCACCGTCTGCGTCGCCATGTCCGGCGGCGCGTCGCTGGTATAGAGCCACAGGTCGGCCTCGGGCCGCGCGGCGCGGAATGATTCCAGCCTGGGCATCAGCCAGTGGCGGGCGAAGGCCGGGCTGGCGTTCACGATCAATTGATTGGGCTTGCGGTACTGGTCCAGCCGGCGGATGCCCGCCGCCAGCTGCCGCAGCATCGCCTGCGTGGTGCCCAGCAGATCCCAGCCCGCGTCGGTCAGCGACACCGCCCGCCCCTGCCGGAAGAACACCGGCTGGCCCAGGTAGGCCTCCAGGCTGCGCACCTGCTGGCTGATGGCCGACTGCGTCACGTGCAGCTCTTCCGCCGCCTTGTGGAAACTGCCCAGCCGGGCGGCCGCCTCGAAGCCGCGCAGCACGTTCAAGGGAGGCCAGTGCTTCAACATATCGATAAGCCTTGCTAATCAGTATTCCGCTAAATATATCGCTTGTCCGCGTATTTTTCCGGGAAATACACTGTCGTTCGAAGGTTGCGCGCCCTTTTTCCATCAACAAGCATTTTTTATCGATCCATACCGATACCAGGAGCCCCGCGTGACGACCCACCGCCGATTCCTCCAACATTCCGCCCTGCTGCTTGGGGCGCAAGCCGTGCCGCTGGGCCTGGCCTTCCACACCCCGGCCGCACGCGCCGCCGTCAAGGGCTGGCACATGGCCGAAGAGAACGCGCCACAGGCGCGCGCCTTCATCGCCTTCGGCGCCCAGCAAGCCATCTGGGAGGACTACACGCCCGACGTGCAGGCCGCGCTGGGCCGCATCGCCCGCGCCATCGCCGCCTTCCAGCCCGTCACCGTGTACTGCCGGTCCGAGGAACGCCGTCTGGCCGAACACCATTGCGGCGCGGCCCGCGTCCGCTTCGAGGAAGCGCCGCTGGACGATATCTGGATACGCGACATCGGCCCGGTCTTCCTGGCCGACGGCCAGGGCAGCGTGGCCGGCGTGGACTTCAACTTCAACGGCTGGGGCGACAAGCAGCGCCACGACGCCGATTCCCGCCTGGCCAAGATCATGTGCGACGGCCTGGACATCGACCACCTGCGCAGCGACCTGGTCGGCGAAGGCGGCGGCATCGAGACCGACGGCCTGGGCACGGCCATCATGACCGAGAGCAGCTGGCTCAACGACAACCGCAATCCGCGCTGGACCAAGGCCGAGATCGAGCAGGCGCTGGCGCACGACCTGGGTTTCCGCAAGATCATCTGGCTGCCCGGCATCAAGGGCCGGGACATCACCGACGCCCACGTCGACTTCTATGCCCGCTTTGCCCGCCCCGGCGTGGTCGTCGCCAACCTGGACATGGATCCGGATTCCTACGACTACGAACTGACGCGCAAGCACCTGGACATCCTCATGCGCAGCACCGACGCCGACGGCAAGCCGCTGGACATCCACACCCTGCCGCCGCCGCAGAACCCGCGCCGCAGCCGCTTCCTGCGCGACAACCCCGATTTCGCCGCCGGCTACATCAACTACTTCGTCATCAACGGCGCCGTCATCGCGCCCGAGTTCGGCGACGCCAAGGCCGACGCCCATGCGCGCGAACTGCTGGAAAGGCTGTATCCGGGGCGCAAGGTGGTGCAGCTGAACATCGACGCCATCGCGTCGGGGGGAGGCGGGATTCATTGCGTGACGAATCAGATGCCCGGCGCCTAGTCTCCGGACGGCGCGCGTCTGGCCTCTTGCATGGCCGCCCACCCGTGGCCGGCCATGCCGGGCATCGCGCCGCGAGTCACGCGAACCGATCCAGCCGATAACAGGACAGCTCGGGCAAGGCAGGCAGACGGGCGGACTCGCCAGCGGGCATGGCCAATCCCGCGATCAGCTCGGCGGTAATCGCCGCCTGCGTCAAGCCCAGGTGCTGATGTCCAAAGGCCAGCAACACCCTACCTGCGCAAGCCACGTCGATCACCGGGAGCGAATCAGGCAAGGAAGGCCGGAACCCCATCCACGGCGTGGCGTCGCGGGCGTCCAGGTCCTGCTCGAACAGGCCCTTGCTGAGTCGATGCAGCTGCCAGGCGCGCGCCATCGCCGGGGGCCGCGCCAGGCCGGCGAACTCGACGGTGCCCGCCAGCCGCAGTCCGCCGGACAGCGGCGTCATGATGAATCGGCGCTCGAACGACGTGACCGCGAACGGCAGCCGGTCGTGTTCGTGCGGCAGCATCAGGTGATAGCCGCGCTCCGTATCCAGGGGAACGCGCTGGCCGGTCAAGCGGGCGGTGAGCGACGCCGAATGCGCGCCACACGCGATCAACACGCGACGAGCGCTCAATCCGCCGTCACTGCCATGCAAAACCACTCCGTCGTCAGACAGGCGGCCATCGCCGATGTCCTGCTTCAGGAAGCGCACGCCGCTGGCCCGGGCTGCTGCGACGAGATCGCGGACCACCTGGTACGGATCGATGAAATGGCCTGTCGCGGGAAAGAACAGGCCGCCGAGCAGATGCCTGCTCAACAAGGGTGCCGCCTCGCCCACCGCGGCCGCGTTCCAGTGATCCGCCGGCACACCCTGATCGCGCATGCGCGCCAGCAAGCCCTCGACCGCCGGGCGGGAGTCCTGGCGCTCGTAGACCAGGAGCGAGCCCTCTTCCTTGAGCAGGTCCGGACGATCGATGGAACGCAGCAGCCGTTGCCACGCCGCCAGGCTGCATTCGTTGAGCGCGCGCAAACCCGCCACGCTGCGCCGATATGGCGCTGGACGCAGATTCAGCAGCAGGCGGGTGAACCACGGCAGCGCGCGAGGCAGGTACTTCCAGTCCAGGCGCAGCGGCCCCATGGGATCCATCAGCATGGCGGGCAGTCGCTTGATAATGGACAGATCGGCAATCGGAAACACCTGCTCGGTCGCCAGATGCCCGGCATTGCCATAGGAAGCACCCAGGCCCGGTTCCTGCCTGTCGACCACGACCACGCGCAGACCTCGGCGCGCGAGCGTCAGGGCGCAGGCGACGCCGACGATGCCCGCGCCCACCACGACGATGTCTTCAGCGGCCATCATGCTTCCCGCTGACCGTCGAGCAGACGACGCAGTTGCAAGGGATTGGCAAAGGCGAGCGAGGCCGGCAACAGACTGTCGGGAAAGTCCTGGTAGCAGACCGGCCGCAGGAACCGCAGCATGGCCGCCGTGCCGACCGACGTGGCGCGCGCATCGGACGTGGCCGGGAAAGGTCCGCCATGCACCATGGCTGGCGCGACCTCGACGCCCGTGGGCCAGCCATTGACCAGCAGCCGGCCCGCCTTGCGCTCCAGCGTCGGCACCAGCGTCCGCGCGGCAGGGAGATCCGCCTCGTCCAGGTGCAGCGTTGCCGTCAGCTGGCCCTCCAGCCGCTCCGCGACTTCGCGCAACGCCTCATCGCTGCCGCACTGCACGACCAGCGAGGCGGCGCCGAACACTTCCTCTTGCAAGCGCGGATCGGCCAGGAAGTCCTCGGCCTGGGCAACAAACAGATGCGCCTGGCCCTGATTGGGGCCAAGGCTCTCCGCGCCGCGCATGACCAGTCTGGCCTTGCCGTTGCCGGCCAGCGCACGCACGCCCGCCACATAGGCCCGGTGGATGGCGGGCGTGAGCATCGTCTGCGCCGGGCTGCGTTCAAGCAGCCTGGCCGCCTCGTCGAGGAAGCGATCCAGTGGCTCGCCCTGCCTGGCGATCAGCAGGCCTGGGTTGGTGCAGAACTGGCCCGCGCCCTGCGTCAGCGAGCCCACGAAGCCCTGCGCCAAGGCCGCGCCGCGGGCCGCCAGCGCCGCCGGAAACAGGAAGACCGGATTGATCGAGCTCATTTCGGCATAGACGGGAATGGGCTCCGGGCGAGCGCGGGCCGCATTGATCAACGCGGTGCCGCCCGCGCGCGAGCCGGTGAAGCCCACCGCCTTGACGCGCGGATCGGTCACCAAGGCGATGCCCACCTCGTGGCCGGCCCCGTACAGCAGGGAGAACACGCCGTCGGGCAGCCCGGATCGCCGGACGGCGCGCGCCACGGCGCGGCCAACCAGCTCGCTGGTGCCGGGGTGCGCGCCATGCGCCTTCACGATCACGGGACAGCCGCTGGCCAAGGCGGACGCGGTATCCCCGCCCGCCACCGAAAACGCCAGCGGAAAGTTGCTGGCGCCGAATACCGCGACGGGCCCCAGCGCAATCTGCCGCTGCCGCAAGTCGGCGCGCGGCAAGGGCTGGCGGCCGGGCTGCGCCGGATCGACCCGCACATCGAGCCATTCGCCCGCCCTGACGACCTGCGCGAACAGGCGCAATTGCTGGCAGGTACGGCCCCTCTCGCCCTGGATGCGAGCAAGAGGCAGGCCGGTCTCCGCCGAGGCGCGCTCGATCAACGCGTCGCCCAGCGCCTCGATTTCATCGGCAATGGTTTCAAGAAAACGGGCGCGGACCGCCGGGGCCGTCTCTCGATAACCGTCGAACGCCGCCCAGGCCAGCGCGCAGGCCTGTTCGACCTGCTCGCGCCCGCCGCCGGCATAGCCGGGAGCCAGGACCTCATCGGTCGTGGGATTGATCGCGTGGATTGCGTCACGGTTTCCGGCAATGGCCTGCCCGCCGATGAGCATGTCGCCTGTCAATGTCATGGGATTTCCTGATGCACCTGATGCACCTGATGTACGTATGCCGCCGGCCGCGCGCGGCGCGGCCGGTCGTGAAGGGTAAGATCAGCCCAGGCGCTGCTCGGCCGACCACTGCGCGTACCACTGGCGGAACAGCGCATACTGGCTCTCGACATAACGACGCTGGGCCGCGCTCAGCGCATCGGTGTCATTGAAATGCAGGGCGTATTCCTGGTCGCCGTTGAGCACCAGCAGGTACTTGTAATAGAGCACCAGGTCGCAACCCTCGTCGAACGACGACAACACCTGCAGGGCCTCGGAAAGCTCAAGCGCCTGGCGGCGGGCCAGGGCATCGCCCCGGGCGGCCCGCTTGCTCAACTCGACCAGCTGCAGCACCTCCCGGGGCAAGGCATTGCCGATGCCGGTGATCGCGCCCGTCGCGCCGCAATTGATGAAGCCATGGGCGACCTGGGTATCGACTCCCGCCATCAGGATCACCTCATCGTCCTGGGACGTGATGAACTCGGCGGCGTAGCGCATGTCCTGGGCGCCGCCGAACTCCTTGAAGCCAATCAGGTTCGGATGCTTGCTGCGCAGCTTGAAGAACAGATCGGCGCGGGTGGCGAAGCCATAGTAGGGGCTGTTGTAGATCACCGCCGGCAGCTGCGGCGCCGCGTCCAGGATGGCCGAGAAATGAGCCTCCTGCGCGACCAGGGACGCGCCGCGCGACAGCACGCGCGGAATCACCATCAGGCCATGGGCGCCGACCCTGGCGGCATGCGCCGCATGCGCGACGGCCGCGCGCGAATTCACCGCGCCCGTGCCCACGATGGTCGGGATCCCCGCCGCCACCAGGCGGGCCACGCCATCCTGGCGTTCGGCATCGGTCAGCAAGGGCCAGTCGCCCATGGAACCGCAGTAGACGACCGCGCTCATGCCGACGTCGATCAGCTCGCGGCCCTTGCGCACCAGGGCATCGAAGTCCGGCTTGCGATCGGCGGTGCAGGGAGTCATCAGGGCCGGGATCGTACCGGTGAAAATATTGTCGCTCATGGAACTTCCTTGAAATCGATTCAGGGGAACGATGAAAAGCCGCCGCGCGGGCGGCCTGGAGTACGGGATCAGATTCCCCAGGCGAAGGGATCCTGTTCGTCGATCAGCAAGGTGCTGTCGGCGGTCATGTAGGCGCGGCCGGTGATGAAGGGGCGGATATGCTCGCCCAGCCATTCGTAGCGACCCTCGAACCGGCTGCCCGTGATGCTCGCCTGCACCCAGAGCTGACCCGAGGCCAGCTTGCCGTCGGCCGCCAGGCAGGCCAGCTTGGCGCTGGTGCCCGTGCCGCAAGGCGAACGGTCGTAGGCCTTGCCCGGACACATCACGAAATTGCGGCTGTCGGCCTGCTCGTCGTCGGCGAACAACTCGATGTGATCGATCAATGCGCCGTTCTCACCGCGTATGCCCTGCGCCTCCAGGGCGGCCAGCATCTTCCAGGTGAGATCGGTCAGCCGTTCCACATTGCCCAGTTGCAAGTCCTGGCCATGCCCGGACACCAGGAAGAACCAGTTGCCGCCCCAGGCGACGTCGCCGGTGAACCGGCCATAGCCCGGCACGTCCACCGGGACGTGCTGGCGATGGCGGTACGAGGCCACGTTGGCAATGGTGACCGCCCCGTCCTCATGCAGCGTCGCGCTGACCTGTCCGACCGGCGTGTCGATCCGGTGCTCGCCCGGCGCGATCCTGCCCAGGTGCCGCAGCGACGCCACCAGCCCTATCGTGCCGTGGCCGCACATGCCCAGGTAGCCGGCGTTGTTGAAGAAGATCACGCCGCACACGGCATCCTGCGACACCGGCTCGCAACACAGCGCGCCGACCAGCACATCGTTGCCGCGCGGCTCCAGCAGGCACGCGCGGCGCCACTGATCGTATTGCTCGCGCAGCGCGTCGCGCTTCTCGGCCATCGTGCCGCCCGCGAGCACGGGAAACCCGTCAATGATCAGGCGGGTGGGCTCGCCGCCTGTGTGGGAATCGATCACTCGTACTTGTTTCATCCTTCCATCCTCTACCCGCTCCGCTCAGGACGCGGAACCCGCGACTACGACATCAACCGGACGCCGGATCGCGGCCGGCTCCGATTCGCTTTCCACCTCGTCGCCTTCCAGGCGCACCAGGCGGCTGGGCACGCCCGTGGCCGCGCCCCAGTAATAGACGGCCAGCGCGCAGACGGCCACCACCAGCGTGTCAAACGGATGCGAGATCAACCCGATGCCCCCGAAGCTGCCCAGCCAGGACAGCAGGATGGTGATCGCGTAGAAGCCGATCAGCCAGGCGGAAGAGCGGACCTGCTGGGCAATGGAGAGATGATCGGTCGGCACCATGCGCCGGCACAGCAGGTAGATGCCGAACATCAGGATCTGCAGGCCCAACAGCCAGGACACGGTCGCCCAGCCGGACCAGTAGACGATCAGGGCGGCGATGATGAAGGACACCGGACCCAGCACGGCGAAGCCCTTGACCCGGAACGGACGCGGCATGTCTGGCGCATTGCGGCGCAAGGCCGCGACGGACACGGGCGCGACGGCGTAGCTCAGCACCAGGGCGGCGGAAACGACGTTGATCAGCGCCTCCCATGACGGAAACGGCATGGTCCAGAACACCGCCAGGCCGAAGGTCAGCCAGAGCGCGGGGCGCGGGATTCCCGACTTCTCGTCGATGCGGGTGAAGACCTTGAAGAAGGTGCCGGTGCGCGCCCAGCCATAGACCACTCGAGGCGTGGCGTTCATGTAGATATTGCCGCAACCGCTGGGGGAAATCACCGCATCCGCCACCACCATGTAGGCCAACCAGCCCACGCCCAGGATCAGCGCGATGTCCCGATACGGCAGGGAAAACTGCTTGCTGACGGCGGCCCATCCGCCGGCCAGCATGTCCGTCGGAATGCTGCCGAGAAACGCCACCTGCAGCAGCACATAAATCGCGGTCGACAGCAGCACGGACAGGATCAGGGCGATGGGAATCGTGCGCTGGGGATTGCGCACCTCGCTCGCCACCGAAATGATCGGCGTCAGGCCCAGATAGGCAAAGATGATGCCGCCGGCCGACACGGCCATTTCGATTCCCGACATGCCGAACGGCGCGAATCCGTGCATCGTGAAATTGTCGGGCTTGAAGAACGAGAACAGCACGCCCATCACCAGCAAGGGCACGATGAACTTGAAAATGCTGATCAGATTGTTGGACTTGGCGAAGGTCTTGACGCTGGAGTAATTGAGCCAGAAGAACAGGCCCAGCAGCGCGAATTGCAGCAGCCAGCCCAGCACCGTCGGATTGCTGCCGCCGGCCTGCGTCAGGCTGGGAAACCAGGCCGCCGCGTATTGCCGGGCGGCCACCACCTCGATGGCGATCAGGCTGGAGAACGCGATCAGCGTGATGAATCCCATCAGATAGCCCAGCAGCGGCCCATGGGAAAACACCGGATAGCGCACGACGCCACCCGCCCGCGGCAGCGCGGCGCCCAGCTCGCAATAGACGATGCCCAGCAACAGCACGGCGAACCCGCCCAACAGCCAGGAGAGAATCCCCGCCGGCCCCGCGATGCTGGACACATGGCTGGCCGCGAACAGCCAGCCCGAGCCGAATATGGCGCCCAGCCCGATGAATGTTAAATCCGTCAGCGACAGCTGCTTCTTGAATTTTCCGAGGCCTGACATGGTGTCTCCTGTTTTGATTATTGGAGTGAACGGGCAATGTCAATCAAGCGCCAAGCCGAACAGCGGCACCCACGGAAACCGGGCTGAACCACTTGGCCGCAGAGCTCCTTGCGCTGCCTCCGGATGCAGCCCTCTGCGATAGCGGGACGATAGATCCGCCGCCGCCTTGGATCTTGATGTTTGTCGTCCTCGGCATGACGATGTTTGCATAGTCTGGATCAGGGTTTATCCTCATTTGGCACATAGTCGCTACCTATGAAAGCCGCTTGAATTCGCGGTGTTCCCCCTGTAAATAGCGGCAATGGCTGCCTCGAAATTGCCTTGCGGGCGACGGCGCGGCGTCTGATAATTTCCCAGCCTCGCAAGTCGAATTCCGCACACCAAGAGACCTGGATACCGAGACAGCCCATGCACAGTCTGATAAGCCTGCTGGACCAGAACGGGGGCAAGGGAAACCTGGTGGACATGGAGCAGATGCTGGCGGGGATCGTTCCGCTGGCCCCTGTCCTGGACGCCATTCCCACCGCGGTGATCTTCATCAAGGACGCCAAGGCGCGCTATCTGTTCGCCAACCGCACGCTGGTGCAGCGCTGCGGCGTCAAGCGGCTGGACTTTCTACTGGGCAAGACGAGCGTCGAGGTCTTTCCCGAGCAGCTGGGGGCCGCCTATACGGAACAGGACGAACGCGTCCTGAAACTCGGCATCGCGCTGGAAGATCAGCTGGAACTGCATCTGTACGGCAGCCGCGAGCCCGGCTGGTGCATCACGCACAAGCGCCCGATTTTCAATCGCAACGAACAGATCATCGGATTGGTCGGCATTTCCAGCGACCTGCAATCGGCCAGCGACTCGGACCCGGCCTACCAGCGGATGGCGGCGGTGGATCGCCATATCCGGGAGAATTTCAGCCGGCCCGTGACCATGGAAGCCTTGACCCAGGTCGCGGGGATTTCCGCCGCCCAGCTGGAACGTTGCTGCAAGCGGATCTTCCATCTGACGCCCAGGCAGATGATCCACAAGGTCCGCCTGGAACATGCGCACTATCTGCTGGACACCGGGGTCACGATCACCGAGATCGCCATGCAGTGCGGCTACGCCGACCACAGCGCATTCACCCGGCAGTTCAAGATACTGACCGGGTTTACGCCCAGCCAGTACCGCGAGGCGATACGCAGGAAAAAGAAGCCCGTGGGAACGGAACGCAGAAGCTGAGCACTCCGTTTTTCAATTGATCAGGCAGGCGCGTTGTGGCGGCTCCGCGCCCGGCAAAATGGAACATTGCTGGCGATCAGCGGACTTGAGCAGGACTCCACCCACAATTCAGGCTGCATTGCGCCTGCCGCATCCGCCCCGCCCTCCCTCTGGAACATCGACACACTCACGCCCATCCCAAGACATGCAAAACGAAACAACCGACAAGAACGCGGAAAGCTCCGGAAAGAAAAGCTGGCTTCGCCTGATTCCCATTCCATTCACCGTCTTCCTGACGGCGATGTTCTACCTGCAGGGCAAGGCCTATCAGGCTGGCTATCTGGCGTATTTTCACCTCGACAACACACAGATGAGCATCTCCACGTCGGATGCGATGTGGCTTGCCTATCGCGCCTGGGGAAATGGCGCCGCCCATATCCTGCTGACCTCCGGCGATTGGTTTCTCGACATACTCATGTCGACCCTCGTACCCGCTGCGATCGGCTGCGTGCTGCTCATCCTCTTCCTGATGATCGAAAAACTCCGCAGCAAGGCCGCCAAGCCCGGCGTCACGGCAGCCTCGATCCCGTTCAAAGACCTTAGCCTGCGGCGCCAGATTGCCTATATCGCGGCCGGGCTTGCTGGCTATGTCCTCGCGATCCCCGGTTCGATCCTCGTGATCGCGCTTCTCGTCGCTTGCAGCCTGATCGTGCTGGTCGAGCCGTTTGGAGTCATAGGCAAGCGTGACGCACAGGATTATTGCCAGGAGGTTCCGCTGGCCGCGCTGCCCACGATTCCCCATCTGCCCGGTTTTGATCCGAACCAAGGCGTCATCCATCAGCTCTGGTGCAACACCGACACCTGCGCCGTCCTGCAGGCGGGCGCAGCGTCCGCCGTGCCCAAATCGGCCATTGCCAGAACAATCAGCCCGCCCCTGTCGCAAAGCCTGTCCGGCAAGCCGGATACCCCACATCCCACCATATGCTCGCCGGATCCCGCACCTGCGGACAACAAGACGGAAGACGGAGGTAAGTAGCCCAAGCCGGTCAGACCGCGCGGCCATGCATGCGGTACGATGCCTGGCCGCTATCGCCCCACCCGCCTGCCACGTTTCCGGCGACGCTGGCATCCTCCGTGAACTCACCAGAAAAAGTGGACCCCGGCATGGACCTGAACGCAAGCAGGAACGCCCTGACCCAGTTTCTTGAAAACGGCAAAGGCCAGGTGCTCGGCCTGAGCGGACGCTGGGGCGCGGGCAAGACGCATCTATGGCTTTCCTTGCGTGACACGCTGCCCGCCGGGAAGACCGCCCTGTACGCCTCCTGCTTCGGCCTGAAATCGCTGGACGAGATCGGCCGCGCGCTGTTGCAGGACGCCGCCAGCAACGCGTCCAAGTATGGCGAAGCCGGCGGCAAGGTCATCAAGGAAACCGGCAGGAAGCTCACTGACGCGCTGCGCAACATCCCCTTCATCGGCGAGGCCGCCGACGCGCTGCTGGCGACCGGCGCGCTGGCTGAATCCGTCATCACCGGCATGCTGGTGCGCGACCGCATCATCGTGCTGGACGACCTGGAACGCCGCGACGCCGCGCTATCGCTGGAGACGCTGTTCGGCTATGTGGACGCGCTCAAGGGCAAAGGCTGCACGGTGCTGCTGATCTACAACGAGGAAGAACTGAGCGCCAACCAGGGCAAGGAATGGCGCGCCGTGCGGGAGAAGTGCCTGGACGCGGAGATCAATCTTCGGCCCACGCCGGCCGATGCTTGTCGATTGGGCTTGTCGCCCGCCTGTCCGGACCGCGAGCCTATCGTCGCCACGGCCGAGGCCGCCGGTCTGACCAACATCCGCATCATCCAGCGCATCGGGCGACTGACC
Organism: Achromobacter sp. Marseille-Q0513; assembly: GCF_018195695.1. Lineage (NCBI taxonomy): Bacteria > Pseudomonadati > Pseudomonadota > Betaproteobacteria > Burkholderiales > Alcaligenaceae > Achromobacter > Achromobacter sp. Marseille-Q0513. Next base: position 49,614 of record NZ_JAGTJY010000018.1, read on the forward strand.
GATGCGTTCAGGAAGGCGATTCCTCGCCAGGAGCGACAAGAGCAGTCCCTGCCCGAGTACATCCTGCGCAGCCTGGTCTTCCTGGCCATCCTGCATTACGAGAACCGCTTTCCGGACGAACAGGTGGAGACCTTCCTGGAAGACTGGACCCGGGTCTGCGCCGATCAGCTGGGCAACACGCTGCCTGGCGACGCCGCCTTGCTGGCCGTGCGATGCAGCGTCACCAACGACACCGAACTGCTGGCCCTGCTGTCGGACTTCGTGCAGCATCACCCGCTCGACGCAACCCGCGTGGCGGCCCGGATGCAGGCGCGAGATGAGCGCGCGCTGCACGCGACCGCGAAGATGGCCGCGCTGGACTATGTGGACCGGGCGCTCTACGACCCGGACGCCACCGACCAGACCTTCCTGCGCATGGCCCGCGACTGGGGCGCGACGGGCTGGCATGCACTGGCCCCGCAGATGGCCAGCACCATCATCCGCGACCTACAACGGCGCGGCGGCCAGGACTGGGCGTCGCACATGGCCGAGGCCTGGGGTCGGCATTGGCGCAAGGCTTCGAAAGAATATGTGCAGGAAAGCGTCCTGCAAGGGCTGGCCGACCCCATCGCGCAGGCGATCCGGGAGGTCAACGAATCACGCCGCCCCATGCAGACCGTCATGGACGCGATCGAGCAGATCGAGGCCGATCCGCCGTCGGCCTCGGAAGCGCTCATGCCCTTCCTGCAGAACATCTCGTCCGTGCAATTACGCAAGGCCATCGAGAGCTATGCGTTCGACGAGCTGAAGCGATTCCTGACGTTCTACAGCGAACGCCTGCCCGGAATGGAAGCAGACCACGACCGCTACAAACTGGCATGGAGCAAGTTCAAGAGCGCCGCCAACGCCATCATCGTGGCGAACCGCAAGCCTCGTTTGTCGGACATCCTGCTGCGCCATATCCGCATGCGCGACCCGGACTTCGAGCCCTCAGCGGACGAACACAGCGCCTAGCCCCCGCAAGGCGTCCGGCGAAGCATGATAGCGCCGGACACCCCTTTGCCACGATATCAATCTACCTTGTAGCAAGCGGCAACCCGCCCCATTTTCAGCGTCCTAGTGTCAGGAACTTCATCCTTGAGTTTCTTCAGCGCCACGGGTTCCAGCAGGTTGCCCCCCCTTTCCAGCAGGATAGCCTTCTCCTGCTGACCGCTGACGAACAGCGTCTTTAACACCGAGAATTCACTCAGCGTTTTCTCGTTGGCCATCAACACACAACGACCGGCTGGTGCCGCATCGAATTCGAAGACCGCAGCGCTCAGAACGATTTTTCCAAATCGGGTAAAGATCCATGTACTGGCGTTGAATGCCGCAAGACAACTGGTAAAGGTACATAGCAGGAGCAGCCAAACCCCCCATTTCTTCGCTTCCTTCTGCAGATAAATCCTTCCCCTCCAGTCTCGATGCTTACGGGGAATCCGAAGAATTTTCCAGGCACCGATCACAGATGTCTTCTCTCCAGCATTCAGCGCTCCAAGCGCGCAGATCAGTATCACTTCGACCGCAAGCGCCACCAACGTCAATGCCATGGCCACACATGCAACCATGAGAAACCCAGTCGCAGCAGCGTGCGCCATCGGCGCATTTCTGGCGTCCGCGCCGAGGATCTCTCCAACCCACCACGCGCCATAGCCTTTAGCCAAATAGGTCACAACAATCGGTACGACGAACAGGCAGATCTTCGTTGCGGCATTCCCCCAGATCCTTCCCGAATCCAGCAACTTCGCTATAAGCGAAGCAGAAAGAGCAGCGACAGCAACGATGTACCCAGTCAGGAGCAATGAAATGACCATCACGTCAAGATGAACACGGATCGAGATGGCAAGGCCCAAAAGGCCAAGACTGTATAGACCGGAGAATGTAAAACTTCGAGCCGCGCTGATAGGCTCCAGCCTTCTCATCAGGCCACCTACAAACAGGGCGGCAAAGTGCTTCATGGCGCCGTGAAGCATCCGCCATGCCCAGGGCGCGGCAACAAAGACAATCCAAATGAATACTGCAATAGCGAACGGCGCAGTCAGCAGCCCCAAGACCGTCAACATATACACATCCGATTAATTCCCAGTTTTTTTGATTTCAGCAAGATCGCAGGAATGCACAAGCCGCTTACACACAATCTGCCAAATCCCTGCTCAGATCCGGGCATATAAAAAAATACCCTGTTTTCGCTGGAAAAAAGCAGGGAACAACACCAGAAATTTCTGTATTTGCTCAAACCACTAGCCCGCCCGCTGACTGATGCTGGCTAGAAAAATGGCCATGCCTGCCACCACCAACCGGCGATCGTCGCCTCTCGCGTCTGAACAAATAGAGGGTCGGCCAACGATCTTGATAGCCCGCCCTAGTTCACCTGCAACCCCGCCTTCGCCACCAGCTCCGCATAAATCGCGCTCCCGTCCCGCACATACCGCTCGGTATCCTCCGGCGACAGCACATGCGGGATCCCCCCAAAATTCTCATTCCCCGCGATCCACTTCGGATCCCGCGCGATCTGCTTGAGCGCCGCCGCCCATCGCTGCACCGCCTCGGGCGCCATCTTCGGCGGCCCGAACAGCCCGCTCCAGCCGATCACCGCTTCCATCTGCGGCAGGCCCAGCTCGCGCGCCGTGGGAATGTCCGGAAACTGCGCCAGCCGCTCGGGCGTGGTCGTCAGCAGCGGGCGCAGCTTGCCGCCTGTCAGCAGGCCCGTCATGGAACTGAGGTTGTTGCACGCGAAATCCACGTCCCGGCTCAACACCGCCAGCGCCACCTCGTTGCCGCCCTTGTACGGCACGCTGACCACCGCGTCCGGCTTCAGGCCCAGCGTGCTGAGCAGCAGCTGCGGCGCCAGGTTCTGTACCGTGGCCGGGCCGGAGTGGCTGTAGTTCAGCTTGCCCGGCTTGGCCTTCACCGCCTTCGCCAGATCGTCCAGCGTCTTGTAGCCGCTGTCTGGATGCACCACGCAGACGACCGGGTTCAGCTCCAGCAGCCCGATGTACGTGAAATCCCCCGCCGTGTAGGGCGTGGTCTTGGGCTGCAAGGCGGGCAGCAGCACTTGCGACCCGATCCGTCCCAGCAGCAGCGTGTAGCCGTCGGGCGCGGCCTGCTTCACGGCGGCCGAGCCAATCGCGCCGTTCGCGCCCGCCTTGTTGACCACGACCACGGGCTGCCCCAGCAGCCCCTGCGCCGCGGCGGCCAGGTTGCGCGCCGCCATGTCGGCATCGCCGCCCGCGCTGAAAGGAACGATGAGCTGTATCGGCTTGGCGGGATAAGCCTGGGCGGCGGCCAGCCCGGTACAGGCGCCCCATACACAAATCGCGGCGCGAGCAAAGGCAGCCGGCCGGAGGCCGGAGAGGCTGATCATGGGATGTCTCCTGTCGAGCGGGGGAACGAAACTACGCGATGAAACGACGTGGCAACGGAACGGCGGGACTGCGTGATGCGACGGGCTGCTTGGTGCGACGAGACTGCGTTATGCAACGGGGTTGCGTTGTGCAACGGGGCTACGTTGTGAGGCGGGGCTGCGTTGTGAGGCGAGGCTGCGTTATGCGGCGGGACTACGTTGTGCGACGGGATTGCATTGAGAAGCGGGACTGCGTTGCGCAACGGGACTGACAGTGCGCAGGTGCTGCGCTGAACAATGGGACTGCTAAACGAGACCGGACTGCGGCCGGCGTGATGCCTGCGGCTTACGCCTGCTGGTTCATCCCCATGCGGGCATGCGTCACGGACTGCGGCTCAATGCCCGCCGGCGGACGGACCAGACGCGTTGAACACAGGCGCGGCCTCTCCCGCCATCGAGACATTGATGCATGCCGGCAAACCGCTGTCCGCCGCCCGCGCCAGCGCCGCGCCCAGGTTCTGCGCGTCATCCGCCGCGAAACCCGCCCCGCCCAAGGCCGACGCCACCTCGTCATACTTCGCCGTCGGCGACAACTCGCAGCCGATCAGCCGTTGCGGGCCATAGCTGCGCAGCTGGATCAGATGCTCCGCGTTCCAGCGCAGGTCATTGCCGATCACCGCGATGAACGGCGCCTGCTCGCGCCCCGCCGTGTCCAGCTCCATCAGGTGAAAACCCGCCGAGCCATCCCCCATCAGGACCAGCACCGTCGCCCCGGGCCGCGCGATCTTGGCCGCGGTGGCGTAGCACACGCCCGCGCCGATGGCCCCCGACATGCCGTTGATGATGCGCACCGGCGCGCTGCAATAGGCCTGCGCCCACTGCCCGAACTCCCCGCCATCGCAGACCAGCACCGGATCCGGCGCGGACGCCAGAAACGCCTGCACCGTCTCGCACAAGGCGCGCGGTCCCAGCGCCGCTCCCGCCGACGCGGCAGGCCCCGGCTTGCCGCGATAACGCAGCGCCTCGTCCACCCGCGTCCGCCACGCCGCGCGCGCCGCCGACGGCTGCACCGCCCGCAAGGCGGACAATGCCGCGATGGCGTCGCCCTGCACCGCCAGCGCCAGCCGCTCGCCCAGCAAACGCTGCGCGCGTTCCAGCATCGCGGCATCCGGATCGATCACCACGACCCGCGCCTGCCTGCCCAACCCCGCCGCACCCCCAAAGCCCAGGGGAAAGTCCAGGCACTTGCCCGCCAGCACGATCAGGTCCGCATCGGGAATGACCGCCGCCAACGCGCCCAGCGAAGGATCCTTCAGGCCGCGCGGGCTTTCCATGGGGATGACGCGCAGGTCCTGCGCTTCCTCCTGCTGCCGGCAAGCGGCACGCGCATGCCAGCGCGCGGCGCTCGGGCCCGCCAGCACCAGCGGACGCTGCGCCGCGTGCAGCAGCGCGGCCAGCCTGTCCAGCGCACCCGTGGCGAACGGCGCGATCGGCTGCGGCGCAGCCGGCGGCAGTTCCTGCAAACCGGTCTCGGTCGTCAACAGATCAAACGGCAGCGCCAGATGCACCGGGCCGCGCCTGGGCGCCAGCGCCTGCCCGACCGCGCGGTCCAGCGCGGGATGCAATTCCCCCACGCTCATCGGACGCAGCGACAGCTTCGTCATCGCGCGAGTGATTGCGACCTGATCCAGCTCCTGGAACGCGCCCTTGCCGTCTTCCGCCACGGACGAATCGCCGGAAATCAGCAGCACGGGGCTTTCCGCCTGCAACGCCGAATACAGCGGCGCCAGCCCATTGGTCAGGCCCGGCCCCGCCGTCAGCATCGCCACGCCCAGCTCGCCGGTCATCTGCGCCCAGGCATCCGCCATGTACACCGCCGCCGCCTCGTGCCGCACATGGACGATGCGGATGCCCGAGTCGATACAGGCGTCGTACAGCGGCATGATCTGGTTGCCGGACAGGCTGAAGATGGTCCTGACGCCCAGGCGATGCAGCGTACGGATGATCAACTGGGATCCAAGCACCTGAGTCTCCTGTGGCGTCGCCCAGGACATGGCCGGGCACGGTTTGGCGGGGATGGGGAGCGGCCAGTGTAATGAGCAATGGCGCGGGTTTGGTTGGGGAATTTTGAAGCTAGGGGGTGGGCGCGGAAATGGAACGGGCCGCCTTGGTGATGGCGGCCCGGGGGGGGTCTGCGTTGCCTTGATGGGAGGCAGTTGTTGCGGCCTGTGGGTTGATTGGCCGGTTGGTTTGTTGGGTTATGGACTTATTGGATTACCGGAGGCGCGTCGTGCGTTTCGGTGCAATGTGCCAGCGCCAGGCCGGATTCACGGGCCTGTTCCAGCATGGATTCGGTCAGCGTGCCGATGTGGTCGCACAGGCTTTCGACGCCGCCTAGCAGGGTGGCTACGGTCCAGGCGTCCAGGGGTTGCGAGCCGGTGGCGTCGGGTTCGGATGCGCTATTGCCAACCATGCGGGCGATGGTTTCGATGGCGTAGCGGGTGCGGTCCAGGTGTTGGAGATGGGAGAGCGCGACCAGTCCGTGTTCGGGGTCGGTGTCCAGGGACCAGGGGTTTTGGGTTAGGGGGTGAGGGGTCATGGGAGCCTTGGGTGAGGTAGGGTTGGTTCTCACGCCCCTGGGCAAGACGAGGTTGGAAGATTGGAATCACCGGGCCAGCGGGGGGCTGGCTTGGCCTCGCCTTGGGCTTGCCTTCTTTTGAAAGAGGGTTCGCTGGGGCGTGTGAATGCCGGGGATCCGTCTTGGGGACGGCGGTTCACTTGGTGAGATTTCCGGCTTCCAGACCGGGCTACCGTTGGTGAGGTAGTCGGGGGAATATACAGAAGAATGAGCTCCTCTTATTTAGGAATTTCAACTTCTGGGGTGGATTAGGACCGAATTACAGAAGCACTTAGATCTAACGACTACTTTTGACTCAAAGCAGACAGCTACCGACGTTCGATATAGAGCGCAGATCGCGCCCTACTTACCATAAACCACGGTCTGAGTCCGCTGCGGACCTGCGCGTAACCTTGTTGGGAGAAGAAAACGCCAACCAACTTGTGATTGACCGGCGGAGTGCTGAGAACCGACATTCCATCCATGGTTAGGACGACCCTACCAAACGATGATGACGAGCTTGAGGGGGAGTGTCAGAAATTCCGTGTTCAAGGCGGGCTTAGGAATTACACAGAAGGCCT
>NZ_JAGTJY010000190.1:0-11718 GCF_018195695.1 Achromobacter sp. Marseille-Q0513
GCCCAGCACAGCGGCGCCGTGACGGCCAGGGCGAACAGCAGGATGGCGAGCGCGACGGGCGCCAGGCCGAGCAATTCCCAGTGTGAGGAATCGAAGGGCAGGAACAGCATCAGCAGCTCGCGGCCGTCGGGCAGCACCAGCAGCTGCGGATCCCACCAGGACACGCGCACGCCCGGCGAGGGGGCGGACGAGGCCAGGAACGGGTCGGGCGGCGCGGCGCGATAGTCCTTGAGCCAGTCGCGCAGGCGCGCGGGCAAGGCGCGGCCCAGGATGTCGCGGTCGGTGGCGTCGACCAGATAGATGTTCAGCGCGCTGTAGCGCGCGTCCATGGCCGCGACCCAGCGTCCCAGCCCGTCCGCGCCGTCGGCGCGCGCGATCTGGGCGGCGTCGTGCGCCAGGCTGCCCGGATTCAGGCCATCGAGCGAGTTCACGCGATACCAGGCGACCGCCGCCGTGAACAGCATGCCGCAGACCAGGATCAGCGCCATCGCGCTCCAGAAGGTCAGGAAGGCCCGCCAGAATAGCGAGCGCACGGGCAGCAATGGCATCGTCAGGCTGCGGCGAGCACGTAGCCCAGCCCGCGCAGGTTGCGGATGGCGGGCGCGCCGTCGCTGTCCAGGCGCAGCTTGCGGCGCAGGCTGCTGATGTGGGTGTCGATGCTGCGGTCATAGCGATCGGGCACGCGGCCCAGCGCGTACATGCCGATCTGGTCGCGCGCGACCACCTGGCCAGCCGTGCGCATCAGGATTTCCAGGATGCGCTGCTCGGCGCCGGTCAGCAGCACCTCGTCGGCGCCCAGGCGGGCGCGGCCGGAAGCCGGGTCCAGGCGCAGCGTGCCGACCGACAGGCCGGGCGGGGCGGCTTCGGGGACTTCATCGAAGCGGCGCAGCACGGCGGTGATGCGCGCCTTCAGCTCGCGCGGGCTGAAGGGCTTGGTCAGGTAGTCGTCGGCGCCGAATTCCAGGCCCAGCACGCGGTCCGTCTCGCCGCCGTGCGCGGTGAACATGATGACGGGCCGGCGCGAGCGCTGCCGGTATTGCTTGAGCAGGTCCAGCCCGTTGCCGTCGGGCAGCATCAGGTCCAGCAGCAGCAGGTCGAAATCCTGCTGGCTGGCCAGTTGCAGGCCTTGTTCGCAAGTATGGGCGAGTTCGAGCTGGAAATGGGCGGGTTCGAGATATTCGCGCAGCATCTGCGCGAGTTCGGCGTCGTCGTCGATCAGCAGGATGCGGCGCGCCGTCGGGGTAAGGAAAGTAGCCATGAGCGTTGTGCTTCTCGCACCCGGCAGTGTGGCCCATGGCCCCGTGCCGCAGCGTCAAGAAGTGCAAAGAACATAAAAGTTGCAGAAAGCGGATTGCCGCCATCGGATTCCTCCCATTTTAATATGAGAATAGTTTTCATTATGAATCGTAAGAAGCAGGGGTAGCCGGCGCGCGGGGGCGTGGCGGTCCACCTGGGACGGGAGCATCAGGAATATGAGCAGCAAACAAGTCGCGGCATCGCGCCGCGCCATTGGCACGCCCACGCACTTGCGTACCCGCCTGGCGGTCGCGCTGTGCGCGGCCGGAGCGGGCGTTTCGGCCTCGGCCTGGGCCGATGGCCAGGACCGCGCCAAGGTGATGGACACGGTGGTGGTCACCGCCAGCGGCTTCGAGCAGCAGATCCAGGACGCGCCGGCCTCGATCAGCGTGATCACGCGGCAGGACCTGGAAAAGAAGTTCTACCGCGACGTGATCGACGCGCTGGTGGAAGTGCCGGGCGTGGTGGTCACCGGCGGCGCCGACCGCCAGGACATCAGCCTGCGCGGCATGGGCGCCAAGTACACGCTGATCCTGATCGACGGCAAGCGCCAGAACTCCCGCGAGACCCGCACCAACTCCGATTCCTCGGGCGTGGAGGGCGGCTGGACGCCGCCGCTGTCGGCCATCGAGCGCATCGAGGTGGTGCGCGGCCCGATGTCCTCGCTGTACGGCTCGGACGCGATGGGCGGCGTGATCAACATCATCACGCGCAAGGTGCCCGGTGAGTGGGGCGGCGAGATCCGCATGGACTCGACCATCCAGGAAAGCAGCAAGTCGGGCGACATCTACCAGGGCAATTTCTACCTGGCCGGGCCGATCAAGAACGACCTGCTGGGTTTGCAGATCTATGGCCGCGCCACGCAGCGCGACGAAGACAACATCCACGACGGCTTTCGCAAGCGCAACACCAACAGCGTGACGGCCAAGCTGGCGCTCACGCCCAACCGCGACCACGACATCGTGCTGGAGGCCACCACGGCCCGCCAGAAGATCCAGAACACGCTGGGCAAGACCGTCGCGCCGCTGGCGCCGGGCGAGCGCTGCCCGCGCACGGGCTGCCCGGCCTCGTCCGAGACCGACTACCGCAGCAACAAGTGGGCGCTGTCGCACACCGGTCGCTGGGGCTGGGGCGTGTCGGACAGCTACGTGCAGCAGGAAGAGTTCGACAACCGCTCGCGGCAGATGAAGATCAAGAACCTGGACCTGCAGACCAGCTGGACCCTGCCGCTGGGTTCGCACACGCTGACGCTGGGCGGCAGCTACCTGAACCAGCGCCTGAAGGACCAGACCGGCAACCAGCTGGCCAATGGCCCCAACAAGGTCGAGCGCTACCAGTGGGCGCTGTTCGCCGAGGACGAGTGGCGCCTGACCGAGAGCTTCGCCGTCACCGGCGGGCTGCGCATGGACAAGGACGAGAACTTCGGCACCCACTTCAGCCCCCGGCTGTACGGCGTGTGGCACATGGCCGAGCGCTGGACCCTGAAGGGCGGCGTGTCCACCGGCTTCCGTTCGCCCGACCTGCGCCAGACCGTGGCGGGCTGGGGCCAGGTCAGCCGAGGCGGCAACATGTACGGCAACCCCAACCTGACGCCCGAGAAATCGGTGACCGAGGAACTGGGCATCCTGTACGACGACGGCGCGGGCTTCAACGCCGGCCTGACCATCTTCAATAACGACTTCAAGGACAAGATCACGCGCGTGGCGTGCTCGGCGTCGCAATGCACCGACGGGCCGAACCAGTTCGGGGCCAATCCCACGACCTACATGAACGTGGACAAGGCCTATTCCCGTGGCGTGGAGGCGAGCATGAAGCTGCCGCTGGCGGACGATTGGTCCATGACCAGCAGCTACACCTTCACCAAGTCCGAACAGAAGACCGGCCAGTACCAGGGCCAGCCGCTGAACCAGCTGCCCAGGCACCTGTTCACCACGACCGTGAACTGGCAGGCGTCGGACGCGCTGCAGGCCTGGACCCGCATCAACTTCCGCGGCAAGGAAAGCCAGCCGATCACCGGCCCGTCCTCGTCGTCGGTGGTGGCGCCGTCCTACACCTTCGTGGACCTGGGCGGTTCCTACGCGGTCAACAAGCGCGTGTCGGTCTACGCCGGCATCTACAACCTGTTCGACAAGCAGGTCGGCTATGACGACTACGGCTATGTCGAGGACGGCCGCCGTTACTGGCTGGGCGTGGGCGTGAAGTTCTGAACCAGGAGCAATCGATGCACATCAACCAAACATCTACCCGCCGCCTGCTGGCGCGCGCCGCCGCCGGACTGGCCCTGGGCCTGGGCCTGGGCATGGCGGCCGCCGCCGGCGCCGCGTCCATTCCCGTCAAGCATGCGCGCGGCGAGACCGCCGTGCCGGCCAATCCGAGCAAGACAGTCGTGCTGGACCTGGCCGTGCTGGACACGCTGCACACGCTGGGCGTGGACGTCACCGGCGTGCCCGCCGCCGCCAAGCTGCCGCCGCAGCTGGAACAGTACGCGGACAAGCGCTACCTGAAGGTCGGCAGCATGTTCGAGCCGAACTATGAAGTGATCCACGCCGCCGCGCCGCAAGTGATCTTCGTGGCCGGCCGTTCCGCGCCCAAGTACGACGAGCTGTCCAAGCTGGCGCCCACCGTGGACCTGACGGTCGACGCCAAGGACCTGGTGGGCAGCGTGATCCGTAACGCCGAGCTGCTGGCCGCGATCTACGGCAAGCAGGCGCAGGCCAAGGAAAAGATCGATGCCCTGCGCGCCTCGATCGCCGCGCTGCACCGCAAGGCCGGCGCCGCAGGCACCGGCCTGATCGTGCTGACCACGGGCGGCAAGATGAGCGCCTATGGCCCGGGCTCGCGCTTCGGCGTGATCCACGATGCCTTTGGCGTGAAACCGGCCACGGCCGGGCTGAGCGTGTCCAACCACGGCCAGGCGATCTCGTATGAGTTCATCGCCCAGACCGATCCCGACTGGCTGTTCGTGATCGACCGCGACGCCGCCATCGGCCGCGAAGGCAGCTCGGCCCGCAGCATGCTGGACAACGAGCTGATCCGCCCGACCAAGGCCTGGAAGAACGGCCGCGTGGTCTACCTGAACAACTACAACTGGTACCTGCTGGGCAGCGCCGGCCTGTATGCCATGCAGCAGAGCGTGGACGAGGTCGCCCGCGCGCTGGCCGGGGCGAAGTAGCGGCATGGCCGGGAGCAGGGCGCTTTGCGGATGCAGGTGAAACCCGCCGGCGGCTGGGCCGGGCTGGCGGCCTTGTTGGGCCTGTTGCTGGTCCTGTGCGCGGCCAGCGTCAGCCTGGGCGCCGGACAGCTGTCGTTCGACGCGCTGCGCGGCGGCCCCGAGGCCGAGCGCGCCTGGCGCCTGTTGCTGGTCAGCCGGGTGCCGCGCACGCTGGCGCTGCTGCTGGCCGGCATGTCGCTGGCGGTGGCCGGGCTCATCATGCAGATGCTGGTGCGCAACCGCTATGTGGAACCGAGCACGGCCGGCACCGTGGAATCGGCCACGCTGGGCATCCTGGTGGTGACGCTGGTGGCGCCCGATACGCCCGTCATCGGCAAGATGCTCACGGCCACCGCCTTCGCCCTGGCCGGCACGCTGCTGTTCCTGGCGCTGCTGCGGCGCGTGCCGCTGCGCACGCCCTTCATCGTGCCGCTGATCGGGCTGATCCTGGGCGGCGTGATCCACGCGGCCACCACCTTCGTCGCGGTCCGTTATGACCTGCTGCAATCGCTGCACGCCTGGACCACCGGCGATTTCTCGGGCGTGCTGCGCGGCCGCTACGAACTGCTGTGGATCGGCCTGGGCCTGACCCTCGCCGCCTACCTGGCGGCGGACCGATACACCGTGGCCGGCATGGGCCGCGAGTTCGCCGCCAACCTGGGCCTGAACCATGCGCGCCTGATGCTGGCGGGCCTGCTCATCGTGTCGGCGATTTCCGCCGTCGTGGTGGTGACGGCCGGCAGCATCCCGTTCCTGGGCCTGATCGTGCCCAATGCCGTCAGCCTGCTGTTGGGCGACAACATGCGCCGCGCCATTCCCTGGGTGGCGATCCTGGGCGGCGTGTTCGTGCTGGCCTGCGACATCGTCGGACGTCTGCTGATCCATCCGTATGAGATTCCTCTGGGCACGGTCGTCGGCGTGGTCGGCAGCGCGCTGTTCCTGTGGTTGTTGCATGGACGGAGGAACCGTCATGCCTGAGGCCCGCGCCGCCATCGCCGCGCCGCGCCCGCCACGGGCCGTCGCGCAGCGCGCCTCGCCCCAGGCGCGGCGCCTGTGGTTGCTGGCGGCCGCCGCCGTCGCCTGCATCGCGGCCTTCATGACGCTGGGCGCGCAGGGCGGCTGGTCCTTCATCCTGCCGTTCCGTGGCGGCAAGCTGCTGGCCATGCTGGCCGTGGCCTATGCGGTGGCGGTGTCCTCGGTGTTGTTCCAGACCATCACGCACAACCGCATCCTGACGCCCGCCATCATGGGCTTCGACGCGCTCTACCTGCTGATCCAGGCGCTGGTGGTGTATGTCTTCGGACAGGCGGCCGTGGCCACGGACCATCCGGTGGCGGCGTTCCTGCTGGAAGTCGGCGTCATGACGGCCTTCGCCTGCCTGCTGTTCCGCTGGCTGTTCGCGGACGCCGTGCGCAGCCTGCACCTGATGATGCTGGTGGGCATCATCTTCGGACTGCTGTTCCGCAGCCTGTCCAGCTTCGTGATCCGGCTGATCGATCCGAACGAATTCCTGGTGCTGCAGGACCGCATGTTCGCCAACTTCAATTCGGTGCGCCTGGAATTGCTGCCGGTGGCGCTGGCCGTCATGGGCGCGGTGTCGCTGCTGCTGTGGCGCATGCGCAGCCGCTACGACGTGCTGGCGCTGGGCCGCGACATCGCCGTGAACCTGGGCGTGGATTATCGCCGCACGCTGCTGGCGACGCTGGCGGCCATCGCCGCGCTGGTGTCGGTGTCGACCGCGCTGGTGGGACCGGTCACGTTCTTCGGCCTGCTGGTCAGCAACCTGGCCTATCAGCTGATGGGATCGGACCGGCATCGGCATGCCCTGCCGGCCGCGATGCTGCTGGCGGTGGTGTTCCTGGTGGGCGGGCAGACGCTGCTGGAGCGCGTGTTGCGCTTGAACACCACGGTGAGCGTGGTGATTGAATTCCTGGGCGGGATCGTGTTCCTGGCCCTGATATTGCGCAGGGGGCGCCGGTGATCGATATCCAGAACGTCAGCAAGCGCTATGGCGACAGCGTGGTGGTCGACGGCGTGACGCTGGCGCTGCCGGCCGGCGGCGTCACCGCCATCATCGGCCCGAACGGCGCCGGCAAGTCCACGCTGCTGTCCATGATCAGCCGCCTGCTGCCGCTGTCCGAGGGCCGCGTGCTGGTGGAAGGCCTGGACGTGGCCCGCGCCGACAGCCGCGAACTGGCACGCCGCCTGGCCATCCTGCGGCAGGACAATCACCTGCCGCTGCGCTTGACGGTCAGGGACCTGGTTGCCTTTGGCCGTTATCCGCACAGTGGCGGCCGGCTTACGCTGGAGGACAAGGAACACGTCGACCGCGCCATCGACTACCTGGAGCTGGAGCCCCTGGCCGACCGCTACCTGGACGAGATGTCCGGCGGCCAGCGCCAGCGCGCCTTCGTGGCGATGGTGCTGTGCCAGGACACGCGCTACGTGCTGCTGGACGAGCCGCTGAATAGCCTGGACATGAAGCACGCCGTCGCCATGATGGGCACGCTGCGCCGGGCGGCGGACGAGCTGGGCAAGACCGTGGTGCTGGTGCTGCACGACATCAATTTCGCGTCCTGCTATGCCGACCGCATCGTGGCCTTGAAGCAGGGCCGCGTGGCCTGCCAGGGAACGCCCGAGGAACTGGTGCGCACCGAGGTGCTGAGCGGGCTGTACGCGTTGCCGATCGCGGTGCACGAGATCGACGGGCGGCGCATCTGCGTCTACTACCGTTGAAGGCCGCCGGCTCCCATGCATGGGAGCCGGCGGTTCCGACCGTGGCGGCGGATGTCCGCCGCCGGCCCGCGCCTATTGCGTCAGGTCGATCTTGTAGCGCGACAGCTGCGTCACCGGATCCGGCGTGGCGTCATGCACGGACACGTTGCCCACGCCATGCGCCGTGGCCATCGCCAGGGTGCCCGGCACCGAGGCGAACACCACCGGCCCGGCCTGCCCGGCCAGCTTGACGAAGCGCCAGCTGCGGTCCAGGCCGTAGGTGGCCAGGTCCAGCGAGGGATGGCGCTTGATGTAGCTGATCAGCACGTCGCGGCTGGCGTCCGGCGCCTGCAGCACGATGTCGCCCTTGCCGCCGGCCAGGCCCGGGAAGTCGCCGCCGCCGCTGGCGCGGTAGTTGTTGGTGACGACCAGGAACTGGGTGGCGGGATTGAGCGGAGCGCCCTTGTAGGTCAGGTTGGCGATGCGCGAGCCCACCGGCTTGGTGACATCGATCTCGTAGCGCAGCGTATTGCCCTCGGCATACAGCACGTCGAAATTGAAGGTGGGGAAGGTCGTGTCGACCAGGTCCTGCGGCGCCACCTGGGCGGGGTCGATCAGGCGGAACTGCTCGGCCGTCTTCTCCAGCCACTGGCGCACGATGTCGCCGCTGACGCGCACCACCTGCAGCGTGTTGGGATACAGGTACAGGTCGGCCGCGTTGTTGATCGCGATGTTGCCCTGCTTGACGAAGGTGAAGTCGCCGGGGCCATTGCGCCCGCCCTTGAACGGCGCCGCCGCCGACAGGATGGGCAGGGCGGCATAGGACGGGTTGTTGCGGGCGATGTAGTCCTTCAGGTAGTCGATCTGCGCCATGTTGACGATCTGCAGCGCAGACACGTCGCCGGCCATCGCGTAGTAGGTCGACATGTCAAACTGCGCCGCGCCGATCGGCGTCTTGACGTAGGCTATGGTGGCGGCGTGCTCGACCTGCACCAGCTGCTGCGTCGCCGCGTCGGGCGCGACGTAGGTGGCGGGCGTGTTGCCGCTCTGCGCGGTCAGGCGCGTGGAGATCCGCTGCACCTGGGTGGCGTCCTTCTGCACGCTCCAGCCCTTGTCATAGGCGAGCCTGAGCTTGATCTGGCCCAGGTTGTTGCCCCACTGGCCGGCCTGCACCGCCGGCACGCCGTTGATCAGGCCCTTGGCCAGGTCGATGCCAGGCTGGCCGGCGAACTGCGACTTGGGGTTGGTGTCCGGGAACAGCAGATGCTGGTGGCCGGTGATCAGCGCGTCGATGCCCGGCACCTGGGTAAGATAAGCCGCGCCGTTCTCCATGGACGCGCTGTAGGGCGTCTTCAGGTCGATGCCGCCATGCGCCAGCGCCACGATCAGGTCGGCGCCGGCCGCCTTCATTTCCGGCACATAGCGCGCGGCCGTTTCCTTCCAGCCCGTCACCTCGACGTGGCCTTCCAGGTTGGCCTTGTCCCATTGCAGGATGGGCGGCGGCGCGAAGCCGATCACGCCCACCTTCAGCGTCACATCGACCGCCTTGCCGCCGGCATCGGTGGCCTTGAAAGTCTTGTTCAGCACCACCCAGGGCTTGAAGATGGGCTGCTTGCTCTGGGCCGACACCACGTTGGCCGACACGAAGGGAAAGCCCGGCGCCGCGCAATCCTTGGCGCCGGCGGGATTGGTCTGCGGCGTGCCCTTGGCGATGCCCTTCAGGCCGAAGTCCACGTTGGTGATCTGCGACAGATAGGGCAGGCCGTAGTTGAACTCGTGGTTGCCCATCGTGGCCGCGTCATAGGCCAGCAGCTTCATCTGCTTGTAGATGGCGATCATGTCCGTGCACTGCACCGGCTTGACCAGCGCCTGGTAGTCGGACAGCGCCGTGCCCTGGATGGTGTCGCCGTTGTCGAACAGCAGCGTGTTCGGATTCTGCTTGCGGGCCTCGGCGATCAGCGTGGCCGTGCGGTCCACGCCATAGCTCTTGTCCTCGGCCAGCTTGTAGTAGTCGTAGCCCAGCACGTTGGCGTGCAGGTCGGTCGTCCCCAGGATGGCGACATCGAGCGTGGCGCCCTTGAGCGCGTTGGACGGCGGCGCGTCATCGTCGTCATCGTCGCTGCCACAGGCGGACAGGCCGGCCAGCAGGGCGGCGCTGGCCGACAGGGCGAAGATCTTGCGCAGGGCGGGCTTCATCGTCATTCCTCCGGATATGAAGGAGACGAATTCTGGGGACGCCGTGTGACCCATCCATGACACGGAAGACCCGGTTGCAACCGCAACTTGCGGTCATGCGGGCGTCATCAGGCGGTCATGCGCGGTGAGGAAGGGTCACGGGCGCAGCGGCGATCCCGCGACCAGGTCGTCCGGCCGCAAGGCGGCCAGCGCGTCCAGGAAACGCCACGCGAAAGAGCCCGGCCCATCGGCCAGCGCGCCGGCGCGGCGGCCGGCGATGGCGAAGCAGGACAGGGCGGCGACCGCCGCCGCGTAGGCCGCGTGTCGCGAGCCGGCGGCGCGGGGCGCCTGCCGCGATCCCGCGCTGTCGGCGGCCTGCCGCGCCACGGCGGCGAAGGCGCCCGTCAGCGCGGTCAGCGCGCAGCCCGTCGCCGTGACGCGCGGCATCAGCGCATCGCCGCCGGCGATGCGCACGGCGCGGTGTCCGTCTGTGACGTAGTCCACTTCGCCGGTGACGGCCACCACGGTCTCCTGCGCCAGCGCCAGCTCGCGCGCCGATTGCTCGGCCTGCGCCACCGGATCGCCCGCGTCCACGCCGCGCCCGGCGCTGGCGCCGCCGGCCAGCGCGATGATCTCGGACGCGTTGCCGCGGATGATGGCCGGTTTCAGCGCCAGCAGCCGGCGCACCGCGTCGCGGCGGAAGGCGGTCGCATGGTGGGCGACCGGGTCCAGCACCCAGGGCACCGACGCCTGCGACGCCGCCTGCGCGGTCAACAGCATGCTGTCGAGCCAGGGCTGCGACAGCGTGCCGATGTTGATGACCACCGCGCCGCTGATGCGCGAGAACTCGGGCGCTTCCTCGGCCGCGTGCACCATCGCCGGCGAGGCGCCGGCGGCCAGCAGCACGTTGGCCGCGTAGTTCATGGAGACGAAGTTGGTCAGGCACTGCACCAGCGGCGCGTCGCGGCGCAGCGCGGCGTGGAGGTCGCGGGAGGTGTGGGCGAGGGAGTCTAGGTCGTTGCGTGCGTCAGCCATGCCGGCGGATCCTGGTTGCGCGGCTGGCCGGGGGCGCCGGGCCGCGGATGCGAGGCCGCGCGCGGAGCGGGCGCGGCAGTGTAGGCGAGGGCGGCGGCGCGGCGGAACTGGGAGGGTATGTTCCGAGCGGGGGCTGCGCTTGTCAAGTTGGCGGGCGCGCAGCCGTGTCCGGGCCGTCCGGGGAGCGCAGCCCCTACACTATGTGTCCGCCCGGCATGGCTGCACGCCGGTTTCGCCTTCGTCGTCCACGCCCGTCCCAAGGTCCCGCGATGCGTCTGAACCAGTGCCACAATTTTCACGATTTCCGCGCCATGGCGCGCCGGCGCCTGCCCGGGCCGATCTTCAACTACATCGACGGCGCGGCCGACGATGAAACCACCTACGCGCGCAATACCGCCGCCTTCGAGGACTGCGACCTGGTGCCCAGCGTGCTGCGCGGCGTGGCCGACGTGGACATGTCCGTGACCGTGATGGGCCAGAAGCTGGCGCTGCCGGTCTATTGTTCCACCACGACGGCGAGCGCGCCGTGGCGGCCGCCGCCGGCCGGCATGGCACCCTGTTCGGCGTCTCGTCGCTGGGCACCGTCAGCCTGGAGGAAGCGCGCCGGATCAGCGGCGGGCCGCAGGTCTACCAGTTCTATTTCCACAAGGACCGGGGCCTGAACCGCGACATGATGGCGCGCGCCAAGGATGCCGGCGTGCAGGTGATGATGCTGACGGTGGACAGCATCACCGGCGGCAACCGCGAGCGCGACAAGCGCACCGGCTTCGCCATCCCGTTCCGGCTCAACCTGGCCGGCATCGCCCAGTTCATGGCCAAGCCCGGCTGGGCGCTGAACTACTTCACGCACGAGCGCTTCCGGCTGCCCCAGCTGGACGGTCATGTGGACATGGGCGGCGGCGTCATGTCCATCAGCCGCTATTTCACCGAGATGCTGGATCCGTCCATGACCTGGGACGACGTGGCCGAGATGGTCGCGCACTGGGGCGGCCAGTTCTGCCTGAAGGGCGTGATGTCGGTCGAGGACGCGCGCCGCGCCGCCGACATCGGCTGCACCGGCATCGTGCTGTCCAACCACGGCGGCCGCCAGCTCGACGGCTCGCGCAGCGCCTTCGACCAGCTGGCCGAGATCGTCGACGCGGTGGGCGACCGCATCGACGTGATGATGGACGGCGGCGTGCAGCGCGGCACGCACGTGCTGAAGGCGTTGTCGCTGGGCGCCAAGGCCGTGGGGCTGGGACGCTACTACCTGTTTCCGCTGGCGGCTGCCGGCCAGCCGGGAGTGG
>NZ_JAGTJY010000191.1:0-11700 GCF_018195695.1 Achromobacter sp. Marseille-Q0513
GCCTGGCTTGGGGAGGGCGTGTCTGGATTGTGCGATTTAGCTTCGAGGAAGCGATTGGGGGGGGCGGAGCTGGATGCGTTCTTTCGGAATCTTGGACATCAGCGGCCGATTGATGGGGCGTTGGCCTGGTGTTGGGCCGGTGGCGTGGCGGCGTTATTGGCGCGTGGAGGGCGCGTCGGCGTCTTGGCTTGTGGCAGCTCGTTTGTCGGCCTGGCCGCGCAGCGTGATGCCGATCACGGTTTCGCCGGCGGTGGAGCGGGCGTCCACGTCGCCGTCGTGCATGCGGGCGATGGCGCGGACGATGGCCAGGCCCAGGCCGTGGCCCTCGCTGCGCGGGCCGCGGCCCTGGCCGGCGCGGAAGAAGCGGTCGAAGATGCGGGGCAGGTCGGTGGGGGCGATGGAGGCGCCGGGGTTGCGCACTTCCACGCGCGCGCCGCCGGCGACGGGCTCGCAGCGCAGCTGGATCTCGTGGCCGGCAGGGGTGGCCTTGATGGCGTTGGAGATCAGGTTGGCCAGCGCGCGGCGCACCAGACCGGGGTTGGCCGCGACGGCCGCGTCGCCCTCGCAGCGCAGGCGGATGCTGCGTTCTTCCAGCGCGGCGTCGTAGTACTCGGCCACGCGCCGGGCCTCGGCGGCCAGCGAGATCGCGGACCGGTCGGCGGCGCGTTCGCCGCGGTCGGCGCGCGCCAGGAACAGCATGTCGTTGACCATGGTCTTCAGGTCTTCCAGCACTTCCAGGTTGGATTCCAGCGCATCGCGCAGCTCGGCCGCGTCGCGGGGCGAGGACAGCATGACCTGGGTGCCGTTGATCAGGGTGGCCAGCGGCGTGCGCAGCTCGTGGGCCACGTCGGCGTTGAAGCCTTCCATCTGCTGGTAGGCCGATTGCAGGCGGTCCAGCGTGCGGTTGAAGGAACGCACGAAATCCTGCAATTCGCGGTCGGTGTCGTGCAGTGGCAGGCGCAGGGCCAGGTTGTCGGGCTGGATGCGCGCCGCCTGTTCCGACAGCCGGCGAGCGGGCGCCATGCTGCGGCGCACAGCCCAGGCTGCCAGCATCACGGTGGCGCCGACCCAGAGCGCGCAGATCAGCAGCAGCGCGGTGCCGTAGGCGTACAGCAGCCGCGCGCCGGCGCCCACGCCCACGGCCACGGTGAGGACGGCGCCTGGCGCCAGGCGCTCGTCCAGCGCCACGCGCAAGCCGCGCATGCGCGAGCCGTCGGGCGCGTGCAGCTCCACTTCGTTGCCTGCCAGCCGTTCCAGGATGACCGGCGGCTCGCCGCCATATACCTGGCGGCCGCGGCTGTCCTCGATCCAGATGCCCAGGTGGCCGTGGCCCGCGCGCATGTTGTCCAGCGCGGCGGCCAGCTCGTCCATGCCGCGCGCGTTGCTCTGCATGTCGACCAGGTGTTCGATGAGTTCGAACTTGCCGGTGACCTCGGTGATCTCCTGGCGCGCGACCTCGCGCTTGAGCGCCCAGAACAGCGTGGCGCCGGCCAGGCTGGAGACCAGCAGCGCGATGGCGCCCAGCAGCAGCGTCAGCCGCGCCTGCATGGAGCGCGTACGGCCGGCGGGCGTCGGTTCAGGCCCCGGGTCGGATTCCGTGGGCGACGCGCCGGTCGCGGCCCGGCCGCTCATTCGGGGCGTGATTCCAGCACGTAGCCCATGCCGCGCACGGTATGCAGCAGCTTGGCGTCGAAGGGATCGTCGAGCTTGCCGCGCAGGCGGCGCACCGCCACGTCGATGACGTTGGTGTCGCTGTCGAAATTCATGTCCCAGACCTGCTCGGCCAGCGTGGTGCGCGACAGCACCTGGCCCTGGCGGCGCAGCAGCAGCACGAGCAGGTTGAATTCCTTGGCGGTCAGGTCCAGGCGGCGGCCGTCGCGTTGGGCGCGGCGTCGGGCCAGGTCCAGTTCCAGGCCGGCCAGGCGCAGGACGGAAGGCTCTTGCGCGCGGCCGCGGCGCAGCAGCGCCTGCACCCGCGCGAGGAATTCGGAAAAGGCGAAGGGCTTGACCAGATAGTCGTCGGCGCCGCCTTCCAGCCCGCGCACGCGGTCTTCGACGGCATCGCGCGCGGTCAGCATGAGGATGGGCGTGTCCTTGTGCTCGCGCACCGAGGCCAGGATCTCGAAGCCGTCCACGCCGGGCAGCATGACGTCCAGGATGAGGAGGTCGTAGTTGCCCTGCAGCGCGAGATGGCGGCCGTCCACGCCGTCGCGGGCCAGGTCCACGACATGGCTTTGCTCCGACAGGCCCTTTTTCAGGTAGTCGGCCAGCTTGGGTTCGTCTTCGATGACCAGGATGCGCATGGCCGGAATTTACCATCCGGCCCGCGCGCGCGGCGCATCGCGCCGCGAAATCAGACGCTGCCTTCCACCGCGATCCGTTCGGGCGGGAAGCGCAGCGCGAAGGTGCTGCCCTTGCCGGGTTCGCTGCTGATCAGCAGCTCGGCGTCGTGCCGCATGGCGATGTGCTTGGTGATGGCCAGGCCCAGCCCGGTGCCGCCGACGGCGCGCGAACGGCCTCGGTCCACGCGGTAGAAGCGCTCGGTCAGCCGGGGGATGTGGCGGGCCGGGATGCCGATGCCGGTGTCCTGCACACTGTAGTGCGCGCCGCCGTCGTCCTCGCGTTCCCAGCGCACGGTGATCGTGCCGCCGTCGGGGGTGTAGCGCACGGCGTTGGTCAGCAGGTTGGACAACGCCGAGGTCAGCTCGGTCTCCGCGCCCAGCACGTCCAGGGATTCGTCCACATGCCATTCCAGCACATGGCGTCCGCCGGACAGGGCTTCGATCTGCTGGCGCGCCTTCTGCAGCAGCGCGCCGATGTTCACCGCCCGCGGGTCGCCGCCGGGCGATGATTCCAGCGTGGACAGCGTCAGCAGGTCCTCGACGATGGCCTGCATGCGCTGGGCCTGCTCGTGCATCATGTCCAGGTACTGCGCGCGCTGCTCGGCGGGCAGGGCGTCGTCGGGCATGTCGCGCAGCGTCTCCAGGAAGCCGGCCAGCACCGTCAGCGGCGTGCGCAGCTCGTGCGAGACATTGGCGACGAAGTCGCGGCGGGTGGTTTCCAGCCGTTCGATCTGGGTGACGTCGCGCGTGATCAGCAGCCGCTGGTTGCTGGCGTAGGCCGTGAGCTGCATCATCATCAGCCGTTCCTGGCCATTCTGGCCCAGCCGCACCAGGATGGGATCGGGCCAGGAAGCGCGGTGCGCGTACTCGACGAACTCGGGCGCGCGCAGCAGGTTCAGCAGGTTGTGGCCACGGTCGGCCGGCAGGCGCAGGCCCAGGTGCTGGCGCGCCATGCGGTTGCACCAGTCGATCTGGAAATCCTCATTGAGCGTGACGGCGCCGTCGGGCAGGGCCTGGGCCGCGGCCAGCATGCCCTGCATGGTGTCGCGGGTCTCGGTCAGCTCGCGGGCGCGGGCGCGGGTGTAGCGGTACAGCGGCGCCAGGATGTCGTCCCAGGGGCCGACCGAGGCCGGCGGGGACGTATCGGGATGGTGGGCCCAGTGGGACACCAGGTGCAGCCGCCAGCTGCGCCAGAGCAGCATGGCGACCACGGCGACGCTGAAGACGATCCAGCCTGCCGGGTCTCCGATGAGCCAGTGCGCCAGCAGCGCCGCGACCGCCCACAGGGCGACCAGGAAAAGGGTGCGCAGCCAGATCATCGTGGGGGGAAGTCTTAGCGTGCGGGGACCTGTGCCGTGAAGCGGTAGCCGCTGCCGCGCACCGTTTCGACGTGGGCGTCGTGGCCGCTGGGCTCCAGCGCCTTGCGCAGGCGGCGGATATGGACGTCGACGGTGCGTTCCTCGACGAACACGTGGTCGCCCCAGACCTGGTCGAGCAGCTGCGAGCGCGAGAACACGCGTTCCGGATGCGTCATGAAGAAATGCAGCAGGCGGAATTCCGTGGGGCCGATCTGCAGCGACTGGCTGTTGCCGGACAGGCGGTGCGTGACCGGGTCCAGCTTCAGGCCGCCCACGTCGATGACGTCGTCGGTGAGCTGGGGCGCGCGGCGGCGCAGCACGGCCTTGATGCGGGCCATCAGCTCCTTGGGCGAGAAGGGCTTGGTGATGTAATCGTCGGCGCCGGCTTCCAGGCCGTCGACCTTGTCCTGCTCGGAGCCCTTGGCGGTGAGCATGATGACCGGGACGGCGCGGGTGCGTTCGTCGTTGCGCAGCTTGCGCGCGACGGCCAGGCCGGAGGTGCCGGGCAGCATCCAGTCCAGCAGGATCAGGTCGGGCAGTTCGGCGCGGATCAGGGTCTGGGCCTGGTCGGCGTCGAAGGCGCGCAGCACCTTGTGTCCGGCGAAGGACAGGTTGACGGCGATCAGTTCCTGGATGGCGGGTTCGTCTTCGACGACGAGAATGGTGCTGGACATGGTGGCTGTTTGGGCACGATGCGGAGCGCCGGCGCGGCGCGAACATTGCGATAGTATGGCCGCAATATTTCAGGTATGTGACCGTAGCGCAATAGTATGGCGCGTGGCGGGCCGCCTGCGGGCGTCCGATAGGCTACCATTGGGCGATATATCGGGAATTCACCATGCAAACCCCCTCCGAATCGCAACATTCCGCGGATTCCGCCTCGCAATCCACGCATTTCGGCTTCCAGACCGTGCCGGAAGGCGACAAAGCCCGCAAAGTCGCCGAAGTCTTCCATTCCGTGGCCCAGCGCTACGACATCATGAACGATTTCATGTCGGCCGGGCTGCACCGCGTCTGGAAGGCCTTCACCATCGGCCGCGCCGCGATCCGCCCGGGCATGAAGGTGCTGGACATCGCCGGCGGCACGGGTGACCTGGCGCGCGCCTTCGCCAAGCGCGCGGGCCCGGACGGGGAAGTCTGGCTGACCGACATCAACGATTCCATGCTGCGCGTGGGCCGCGACCGCCTCATGGACGCCGGCCAGATCGTCCCGGCCGCCGTCTGCGACGCCGAGCGCCTGCCGTTCCCCACCGGCTATTTCGACCGCGTCAGCGTGGCCTTCGGCCTGCGCAACATGACCCACAAGGACCGCGCCCTGGCCGAGATGACCCGGGTGCTCAAGCCGGGCGGCAAGCTGCTGGTGCTGGAATTCTCCCGCATCGCCAAGCCGCTGGCGCCGGTCTATGATTGGTATTCTTTCAACGTGTTGCCTTGGCTGGGCAAGACCGTCGCCAAGGACGAGGCCAGCTACCGCTACCTGGCGGAATCGATCCGCATGCATCCCGACCAGGAAACCCTGGCCGACATGATGCGCACGGCCGGCCTGGAGCGCGTGCAGTACTTCAACCTGACCGCCGGCATCGCCGCGTTGCACGAGGGCGTGCGCCTGGGCTGACCCCCCCACCTTTTTTCGGACGACCCCCTTACCCACAGGGAACTTGTGGGGCGGGATCTTGTCCGTTATTCTTATGCAATTCAGATTGTTGTAAGGAAAAGTCGCGGGTGTGGCGCTACGGGGCGCCACCTTCGCGAGTACGAGGAGCACACCAACCATGACCAAATTCTGTCTTTCGCGGTTTTTCGCCGCAGCGCTGATCGCCGTTTCCGGCGCTGCGCTGGTGACTGCGTCGTTTGACGCCGAGGCGCGCCGCGCCGGCGGCGGCAGCAGCGTGGGCCGCCAGTCCAGCAACGTGACGCAACAGCGCCAGGCCACCACGCCGCCGGCCGCCGGCAGCAACACCGCCGGCGCCACCGCCGCGCCGGCAGCCGCTGGCGCCGCCACGGCGGGCGCGGCCACGGCCGGCGCCGCGGCCAAGAGCGGCGCTTCGCGCTGGCTCGGCCCCATCGCCGGCATCGCCGCCGGCCTGGGCATCGCCGCGCTGCTTTCCAGCATGGGCCTGTCCGGCGCCTTCGCCGAGTTCCTGTCGTCCGCGCTGCTGATCGCGCTGGCCGTCTTCGCCGTGTTGTTCATCGTGCGCCGCCTGCGTGGCGCCGCGCCGCGTCCGGCCACGCAGTCCGCCTTTGGCGGCGCGGGCCAGGCTCCGGGCCAGCCGCAGCAACAGCCCATGTGGCGTGAAACGCTGCAGCCGGCTCCGGCGGCTCCCGCCGCGCCTGTGGCCGCTGCTGCTGCCGCGCCCGCCGCGGCCGCGCTGCCCAAGGCTGGTGAAGAAAGCAACTGGTACGTGCCGGGCGACTTCGACACCGTCAGCTTCCTGAAGCAGGCCAAGGAACAGTTCGTGCGCATCCAGGCCGTCTGGGACAGCGGTGAAACCGACCGCCTGCGCGAGTTCCTGACCGACGACCTGATCGTCGAGCTCAAGCCGCAGCTGACCGAACGCGGCGGCGCCGCCAACAAGACCGAAGTGGTCCTGCTGAACGCCGAGCTGCTGGGCATCGAGACCGTTTCCGACGGCCACCTGGCCAGCGTCCGCTTCTCGGGCATGCTGCGCGAGGCGCCCGGCGCCGAGGCCTTCCGCTTCGAGGAAGTCTGGAATCTGTACAAGCCGGCCAATGGCGGCTGGTTGCTGGCCGGCATCCAGCAGATCCCGGTCGACTACGCCAGCTGAGCCTGACGTCTGCTGCACCGATCCGGACGGCCCTGGCCGTCCGGTCCCAACCGGCCCTTCTGGGCCGGTTTTTCCATGTCCGGGCGCAAAGCCACGCTACGCCCCGACCCGTTACACTCCAGGCTTGCCCACTGTAAAAAACCGGCAACCCCGCCCCTTGGCCGTTGCCGATTGCCTTTCATGCTGCCTCTTCCGTTCCTGCCCACGCCGTCACGCTTGGCCACCCAGGCGCTCAACATGCTGTTGAAGCGCGAAGACTGGGCGCGCGAGCGCCTGGTCCGCCACGCCGGCAAGACGGTGCGCTTCGCGCTGGGCGGATTCTCTCTGGGCCTGACCATCGGCAGCGACGGGCTGGCCGAGCTGTCCGATCCGGCCGTGGTGCCGGATGTGACGCTGACGGTATCGCCCGAAAAGCCGCCGCTGCCGCGCCTGTCGGGCGGCGAGGCGCCCGACGTGGCCGAGGCCACGCATATCTCCGGCGATGCGGCGCTGGCCCAGGTGGTGGCCGACCTGTCCAAGCAGCTGCGCTGGGATCCCGAAGACGCGCTGGCGCGCGTGGTGGGCGACATCGCCGCGCTGCGCCTGGTGGGCGGGGCGCGCAAGCTGGCGGGCGGCACGCTGCAGGCAGGCCAGCGCGCGGCCGAGAATGTGTCCGAATACCTGGCCGAGGAAAGCGGCCTGCTGCTGGGCCGTCCGGCGCTGGCGCAATGGCGCCTGGACCTGGCCGAGCTGGACGCGCGCGCCGAGGCGCTGGCGCGGTCCGCCGCCGCCTTGCAGACGAAACTGGTCGCCGCCGGCGCCAAGCGGGGCGCCTGATCCATGTTCCCCCTGCTGCGCCTGCTACGCATCATCCTGGTTTCCCTGCGCTACGGTCTGGACGAGCTGGTGCTCTCCAGCCTGAACCACCCGCTGGCCACCTGCCTGCTGCGCGTCATGCGGCTGGGCACTCGTCCGCGCCAGCCGCGCGGATTGCGGCTGCGCTTGGCGCTGGAGTCGCTGGGTCCCATCTTCGTCAAGTTCGGCCAGGTGCTGTCCACCCGTCGCGACCTGATCCCGGCCGATATCGCCAATGAGCTGGCGCTGCTGCAGGATCGCGTGCCGCCGTTCCCGTCGGCCCAGGCCGCCGCCTGCGTCGAGGCCGCGCTCGGCGCGCCGCCCGACAAGCTGTTCGCGCAATTCGATGTCGATCCGGTGGCCTCGGCCTCGATCGCCCAGGTGCACTTCGCGGTGCTGCACGACGGCCGCGAGGTGGCGGTCAAGGTGCTGCGCCCGGGCATGCTGAGCATCATCGAAAAGGACCTGTCGCTGCTGAAGATCGTGGCCCGCATCATCGAGCGCCTGGGTCCGGACGGCCGCCGCCTGAAGCCGCGCGAGGTGGTGGCGGAATTCGACAAGTACCTGCACGACGAGCTGGACCTGGTGCGCGAGGCCTCCAACTGCAGCCAGCTGCGCCGCAATTTCGGCCCCGAATCGGGCCGTGGCGACATGCTGATCGTGCCCGAGGTGATCTGGGAATACACCGCCGCCACCGTGTTCACCATGCAGCGCATGTACGGCATGCCGGTGGGGCAGGTCGAGCGCATGCGCGAGGCCGGCATCGACATTCCCACGCTGGCCCGCACCGGCGTCGAGATCTTCTTCACCCAGGTGTTCACCGACGGCTTCTTCCACGCCGACATGCACCCGGGCAACATCTACGTGTCCGACCGGCCCGAGACGCTGGGCAGCTATATCGCGCTGGACTTCGGCATCGTCGGCTCGCTGTCCGAGTTCGACAAGAACTACCTGGCGCAGAATTTCCTGGCCTTCTTCCACCGCGACTACCGCCGCGTGGCGCAGCTGCATATCGAGTCAGGCTGGGTGCCGCCCGACACGCGCGAGGAAGAGCTGGAGGGCGCGGTGCGCGCCGTGTGCGAGCCGTACTTCGATCGGCCGCTGTCCGAAATCTCGCTGGGCCAGGTGCTGCTGCGCCTGTTCCAGACCTCGCGGCGCTTCAACGTCGAGATCCAGCCGCAGCTGGTGCTGCTGCAGAAGACGCTGCTCAATGTCGAGGGCCTGGGACGGCAGCTCGATCCCAATCTCGATCTCTGGAAGACGGCCAAGCCCTATCTGGAACGCTGGATGCGCCAGCGCGTCGGCATCAAGGGTCTGCGCCAGAGCCTGGAAAAGGAAGCGGCGCAGTGGTCGCAGATGCTGCCGGCGCTGCCCAGGCTGGTCCACGACCATCTCAACCGCCCGAACGTCTCGCCCGCCCTGCTGGCCGAAATGGTCCAGCTGCGTCGGGCGCAAGAGCAGAACAACCGGCTCGTCGCGGCCCTGGTCGGCGTGATCGCGCTGGCCGTCGGGGTGGCGCTGTGGGCATTGACCCGGTAGGCGGCGCGATGCTCTAGACGGCTTCTGTCATGTTTCGTTCATGAAACAGTCATCATAGCTTCGCGGGATGCGGCGAAAAATAGCGCTCGCGGGAGACGGCGCCACCCAGGCTCCATCCTGCGCCGCGCGCCGACGGAACATGCCGCCCGCAGGCGCGCAGCGCGGCTTCCAGGCCGCGGCGCCATTCGATTTATTTCTATAGCCCCACGCGGGACATATACAAGGGCAGACCATGCTTTATCCTGAACTCTTCAAGACCATGGAAGCCGTGCGCTGGAACATGGCGCATGACATCCCCTGGGATGATTTTGATCGCAGCAAGCTCTCCGACGAGCAGGCCCAGACGATCAAGATGAACGCCATCACCGAATGGGCGGCGCTTCCTGCGACGGAGATGTTCCTGCGCGACAATCGCGGCGACAGCGATTTCTGCGCATTCATGTCGGTCTGGTTCTTCGAAGAGCAGAAGCACTCCCTGGTGCTGATCGAATACCTGCGCCGCTTCCGCCCGGACCTGATGCCGACCGAGGAAGAGCTGCACAAGGTGCGCTTTGAATTCGATCCGGCGCCCGAGCTGGAAACGCTGATGCTGCATTTCTGCGGCGAAGTGCGCCTGAACCACTGGTACCGCCGCGCCGCCGAATGGCATACCGAGCCGGTCATCAAGGCCATCTACAAGACCGTGGCGCAGGACGAGGCCCGCCATGCCGGCGCCTACCTGCAGTACATGCGTCGCGCGCTGCATGACCGCGGCCAGGAAACCAGCGAGCAGGCCCGCCTGGCGTTCTCGAAGATCGGCGTGCTGATGGCGTCGGCCGCGCGTACGCAGCAGGCGCTGCACCCGACCAACCTGCATGTGAACAAGCAGCTGTTCCCCAACGACACGGTGCAGTCGCGCCTGCCCGAGCCGGGCTGGCTGGAGCACTGGCTGGACACGCAGATCCGCTTCGACGGCGTCTGGGAGCAGAAGGTCGCCTCGCGCATCCTGCACATCCTGTCCAAGCTGATGGACCGCAGCTTCGAGACCGTCAAGGACCTGAACCGCTACCGCAAGGAAATGACGGCGCTGCTCGTGCCCAAGGAAAAGGAAATCATCCTGGCGGGCGCCTGACCGCTACAATCCGGCCATGACCGCCCGCTTCGAATCCAAGATCCTGTCCCGCGGCGACTGCGTCGCCGCCGTCGCCGCGGGCCGCTATGCGCGGCCGCTGGTGTTCACCAATGGCGTCTTCGACATCCTGCATCGCGGGCACGCCACCTACCTGGATCAGGCGGCCCAGCTGGGCGGCACGCTGATCGTGGCGGTCAACACGGACGAATCCGTGCGCCGCCTGGGCAAGGGCGCGGAGCGTCCGCTCAACCGCATGGAAGACCGCGCCGCATTGCTGGCGGCGCTGGGCTGCGTCGCCGTGGTGACCTCGTTCCACGAGGACACGCCCGAGGTCCTGATCGGCCAGTTGAAGCCCGACCTGATCGTCAAGGGCGGCGACTACGACATGGAAACACTGCCCGAGACCGCGCTGGTCAAGAGCTGGGGCGGCCGCGCGGTGGCGATTCCATTCGAGTTCGAGCGTTCCACGACGGCGCTGGTGAAGAAGATCCAGGGCGGCTGAGCGGTCGCGCGCCGATCCTCTGTCATGCAAAAAAGAAGGCGGCCCCATGGGGCCGCCTTTTTCATCCGCGCGCGGTGCTGGCCGCGATCAGAATTTCCAGCGCAGCGTCATCGACGCGGTCTGGTCGCGGTTGCCCGAACCGAACTGTCCGCTGTAGCCCACCGCCAGCGTGGTGTTGCGCGACAGGTTGCCGTCCAGGCCCAGTTCCACCAGCGCCGCATTGCGGGCGATGGGCGCGCCGGTCACCGAGAACGAATCGCCGCCGGCGAAGGCCATGGTGGTGCTGGGTTGCACGTCGCCGAAGGTATGCCGCCAGCCCAGGCCCGCACGGAGCGCGGCGCTGATCGAGCCCAGCATGATGTCCTGGCGGCCGCGCAGGCCCAGCGTGGTGGTGGTCAGGGCGTTGCGCTGGCTCTGGCCGGACAGGGCCGCGTAGCCGCCCGATTCGGAGAAGCCACGGATGCGCTGGTCGCTCCAGGTCAGGCCCGCGTACGGTTCCAGCGTCAGCGCGGGCGAGACGCGCATGGCGTAACCCAGCTCGGTGAACAGCTGCGCGGTGCTGGCGCCGTAGTCGGCCTGCAGCTTCTGCGTGCCGCCGCCGATCCGGACCATGCGCTCGGTGCTCAGGTCGTGCCAGGTATAGGCGCCGCCGGCCAGGAAGTTCAGCTTGCCCGCGCCCGCCTCGAAGGACTTGCCGGCGTACAGGGTCAGGCTGTAGTTGCTGATGTCGGCCTTGGAATCGACGGCGTCGGCGCGGGCGCGCGAGTCGGTGTAGCCCACCGCGCCGCCCATGCGCCAGCCGCCGCCCAGCGGGCGGTCCGCGCCCATGAACAGGCCGCCCGTGTGCTGGCGCACTTCGGCGGTGTTGTCGGTGGCGCTGGCGCGTTGCCAGTTGCCGATCACCTGGGCCCAGACCGGGCGCACGGTGGAGCCGGGCAAGGTGGCCGCGTCGGGCGCCACATCGCTGGCGCCGGCGGCGGCGCTGGGCTGGCCGGGCAGCAGCGCGGCGGTCATGTTGCTGCGGAAGTGTTCCAGCGGCAGCATCGCGGACGTGTTGGCGACGTTGCGCAGCGACGCGGCGTTGCTGGCATGGGTTTCGCCGGACAGCGCGGTGAACGTCGGCGCGGGCGCGCCCACGGGCAGGTTGAGCACGGCCTGGTACAGCGGATTGCTGGCGGGCAGGCTCTGGACCCCGCGCGCCGCGGCGCGCTGGTTGCTGGTATCGGCC
>NZ_JAGTJY010000192.1:0-11696 GCF_018195695.1 Achromobacter sp. Marseille-Q0513
ACCCTGCTGCATGGCGGTTTCATCCTGCAGATCGGCCGCCACGCGCTCATCGATCTGCTCTCACAATGGCAGACTGCCGGCGTCAACCACGTCGCCCTGGGCATCCAGTTCTCACGCCGCCCCGCCGCCGAAGCCATCCAGGAATTGGCGGAGGAAGTGCTGCCGCGCTTCCCGTCGCATGAGGATGTGCCGCCACTGGATATGGATTGGTAGGCGTGACTGCGCAAGACAAGGCCCGACACACACCTCACACAACCAACACCCCCACGACGCAAGCCACCACGTATGCAGAAACTGGCCGCCCGCGCGGCCAGTTTCTGCGGGCGACGCAAACCCCGCCCCCGACCACGGCTCCAGCAACGCCACATCCCTCGAAACTCGCAGCCCCTCGGGCGGGGCGGCGCGGCTGCGAGCAACCTCGATGCGCCCGAGGGAATCCGAAGGCAGCCGCCGCAGGCGGCAACGAGGATGACGAAGGGGAAGTCCGGAGCGAAGGCTCCGGACCGCAATCGTGGGCGCGAGCAGCCGCGCCGCCCCGCCCGAGGGGCGACCCACGAAGCGCCAGCACACAACGCTCAACGAAGCACCAGCAACAGCACCAGCAGCAACAGCAGTAGCAGCAGTGAAGACAACAGCCTCACAAACCGCCAACACTCAAGCCCCCAAAAAAAACGGCGCCACAAAGGCGCCGTCTTCTCCAAAATCCAAACCCTCAACGCTTCTGCTTGAGCTGCGAAAGATCCCGCACCGCCCCCCGATCCGCCGAAGTCGCCAGCGCCGCATAAGCCTGCAAGGCCAGCGACACCACCCGCTCCCGATCCACCGGCTCCCAGGCCTTCTCCCGCGCGTTCATCGCCTCGCGACGCCGCGCCAGCACCTCATCCGACACCGCCAGATGCATCTTGCGCTGCGGAATATCGATCTCGATCACATCGCCGTCTTCCACCAGCCCGATCGTGCCGCCCTCAGCCGCCTCCGGCGAAGCATGCCCGATCACCAGTCCCGACGAGCCACCCGAGAAACGCCCGTCCGTGAACAGCGCGCACACCTTGCCCAGCCCCTTGGACTTCAGATAGGACGTCGGATACAGCATCTCCTGCATCCCCGGCCCGCCCTTCGGCCCTTCGTAGCGGATCACCACGACATCGCCGGCGACGACCTTGTCGCCCAGGATGCCTTCCACCGCATCGTCCTGGCTCTCGAACACCCGCGCGCGTCCCGTGAACACCCACTGCGACTCATCCACGCCCGCGGTCTTCACGATGCAGCCCTTCTCGGCCAGGTTGCCATACAACACCGCCAGCCCGCCGTCCTTCGAATATGCGTTTTCCTTGCTGCGGATGCAACCCGTCTTGCGATCCGTGTCCAGCGTCAGGAACGTCGCGTCCTGGCTGAACGCCACCGTCGTCGGAATGCCGCCGGGCGCCGCGCGATAGAACTTCTGCGCCGCCTCGCCGGCATCACCCGCCACGTCCCACTGCGCGATCGCATTGCCCAGCGTGCCGCTGTGCACATTGCCGCAGGACAGGTCCAGCAGATCCGCGCGCGCCAGCTCGCCCAGGATGCCCAGGATGCCGCCCGCGCGATGCACGTCTTCAATGTGGTACTTGTCGGTTGCCGGCGCCGCCTTGCACAGGCACGGCACCTTGCGCGAAATGCGGTCGATGTCGGCCATCGTGAAATCCACGCCCGCTTCCTGCGCCGCGGCCAGCAGGTGCAGCACCGTGTTGGTCGAGCCGCCCATCGCCACGTCCAGCGCCATCGCGTTCTCGAACGCGCTCTTGGTGGCGATGTTGCGCGGCAGGACCGACGCGTCCTCTTCCTGGTAATAGCGGCGGCACAGATCCACCACCAGGCGGCCGGCCTGCTCGAACAGGCCCTTGCGCCATGCGTGCGTGGCCACGATCGTGCCGTTGCCCGGCAGCGCCAGGCCGATGGCCTCGGTCAGACAGTTCATCGAGTTGGCGGTGAACATGCCGGAACAGGAACCGCAGGTCGGGCAGGCGCTGCGCTCGACCTCGGCCACGTCCGCGTCCGACACATTGGGATCGGCCGCCTTGATCATGGCGTCGATCAGATCGATCTTGGCGATCACCGAGCCGTCCGTCGGCGACTTCACCTTGCCCGCTTCCATCGGGCCGCCCGACACGAACACCACCGGAATGTTCAGGCGCATCGCTGCCATCAGCATTCCCGGCGTGATCTTGTCGCAGTTCGAGATGCAGACCATCGCGTCAGCGCAGTGCGCGTTCACCATGTACTCGACCGAGTCGGCGATCAGCTCGCGCGACGGCAGCGAATACAGCATGCCGCCGTGGCCCATGGCGATGCCGTCGTCCACGGCGATGGTGTTGAATTCCTTGGCGACGCCGCCGGCGGCCTCGATTTCCTTGGCGACCAGCGCGCCCAGGTCGCGCAGGTGCACGTGGCCCGGCACGAACTGCGTGAAGGAGTTGACCACCGCGATGATCGGCTTGCCGAAGTCTCCGTCCTTCATGCCGGTGGCGCGCCACAGGGCGCGGGCGCCGGCCATGTTGCGGCCGTGGGTTGAGGTGCGGGAACGGTAGTGCGGCATGATCTTTCTCAGGCGGTTAGCGGGCGGCGAAACGCTAAATAATACGCCGGTTCCGCACCCACGCGCCTGAGGACATGCCCGGGAGGCCGCTGTGCGGCGGGTTTGCGTCCGGCCCGCGCCCGGCAGGCGGCCGTCAGGCGGACGCCGCGCCGCGCGCCGCGAAGGCGCTGGGCGGCTCGCCCAAGGCCTTGCGGAACATGGCCGCGAAGGCGCTCGGACTCTCGTAGCCCAGGTCCAGCGCCACATCCAGCACCCGCTCGCCGCGCGCCAGCCGCTCCATCGCCGCCAGCAGCCGCGCCTGCTGGCGCCAGCGGCCGAAGGTCATGCCGGTATGGCGCAGGAACAGGCGCTGCACCGTCTTGGGATCCACCCCCAATTCAAGGGCCCAGTCGGCCACGCCGTCCTGCCGCTCCGGATGCCGCACGATGGCGCGGCAAATGCGCGCCAGCCGGGGCTCGGCCGGCTGCGGCAAATGCAGCGGCAGCACCGGCTCCTGGCGCAACTCGTCCAGCAGCAGCATCATCAGGCGGCCATCGCGCGTGCCCGGCTGCCAATCCAGCGGCACCTCGGTCGCCGCCGCCATCAGCTCGCGCAGCAGCGGCGAGATCGACAGCACGCAGCACTGCGTGGGCAGGTGCGCGGCCGCGCCCGGCTCGACGAACACCGTGCGCATGCGCGGCTCGCCGCTCATGCGGATGCCGTGCGCCACCCAGGCCGGCACCCACACGCCGCGCGTGGGCGGCACCACCCAGATGCCCGCCTCCGTCTCCACCACCATCACGCCCGAAATCGCGTAGAGCAGCTGCGCGCGGCGATGACGATGGCGGCGCACGCGGTGGCCGTCCTCGTAGTCCACCGCCAGTCCGGCCACGGGCCGCGCCGAGGCTTCGTAGGGGAACAGGTCCAGGTTCGCGGGCGTGCGCGGACCGTTGCGTGGCGCGTCGCCGGCACCGCTGGCGGCGGCGCGACTGCGCGCCGGCGCGGCGCTGGCGGCCGGTGGGGGGATGTCCGTTTTTCGACGATTCATGGATGGATGCCGTTGAACACCCCATTCTAGGCGTTCAGGCCCGCAAGCCCAGCAAGGCCTCGCGCAAGTGCCGCAGCCCGCGGCTGAGTGGCTTGTCGCCGCGCATGACGATGGCCAGCGTGCGCGCCAGGCGCGGCGCCAATGGCAACACGGTCAGCGCGTCGCGCCGGCCCGCGCCCGACACCGCCAGCCTGGGCAGCACGGCGCAGCCCAGGCCGGCGGCCACGATCTCCTTCATGGCCTCGGTGCTGCCCAGCTCCATCACCGGCTTGGCCGCCAGGCCGGCCTCCTCGAACCAGTCGTCCACCAGCCGCCGCGTGCGCGCGCCCGGCTCGAACAGCACCAGCGGCAGCGCCGCCAGCGCCTGCGGCGTGGCGCTGGCCGGAATCGCGATCGGGCCACGCGCCGGAAAGATGGCCACGAATTCGTCCTCCAGCAACGGCTCGACCTGGAACATGCGGCCCGGCGCCGGCATCGTCACCAGGCCGATATCCAGCGTGTTGTTCTCCAGCCCGCGCAGCATGTCGGCCGTGTTGCCCGTGCTGGCCACGACCTCCAGCGCCGGGAAGCGCCGCCGCAGGTCCGCCAGCAGCGGCGGCAGCAGGTAGGTGCAGGCGGTGGCGCCCGTGCCCAGCCGCAGCCGGCCGCTGACCTGCGAGGCATGCGCCGTCATGGCCTGCTCGGCCTGGGCCAGCGTCGCGTCGATGGCGCGGATGTGCGTGAGCAGTTCCAGCCCGGCCGCCGTCGGACGGGCGCGCCGGCCGACGCGCTCGACCAGCTTCAGCCCGTAGCGCCGCTCCAGCTGCCGCACCTGCAGGCTGACCGCCGGCTGCGTCACGCCGTTGCGCTCGGCGGCGGCGGAAAAGCTGCCCAGTTCCGCCACCTGCGCGAACATGCGCAAATGGTCCAGGTTCAGTCCACGCATGATCCCAAATCCAAAGTTTTTCTTATGTAATTCATAATAGACCAAAGCTTTATTAATAGGTCTGCTTGCCTCACACTGACGGCTTATGGATTGCGCTGTCGGCCCGGATGCCGGCGGTCCTTGATCCGACGGCACTTCCTCCGCCGTTTTTTTATTCCTGCGTCGAGCCCTTCATGCCTGCCCCCGCCCCCGCCATCCTCGTTCGCGACAGCGTCGACGCCGACCTGCCCGCCATCAAGGCCATCTACGCCCATCACGTGCAGCACGGCACGGCCTCCTTCGAGCTGGATCCGCCGTCCATCGAGGAAATGCGCCAGCGCCGCGCCGCCGTGCTGGCCCAGGGCATGCCCTACCTGGCGGCCGAGATCGACGGCGAGGTGGTCGGCTATGCCTACGCCACGCCGTACCGCCCGCGCCCGGCCTACCGCCACACGGTGGAAGACTCGGTCTACGTGAAGACCGGCCGCGGCGGACTCGGCATCGGCGGCAAGCTGCTGGCCGCGCTGGTCGAGCGCTGCGCGGCCGAGGGCTGGCGCCAGATGCTGGCCGTGGTGGGCGACAGCCGCAACGCGGCCTCGCTGGCGCTGCACGCCAGCCAGGGCTTCCATCCCGTGGGCACGCTGCGGTCGGTCGGCCACAAGCATGGCGAATGGCGCGACACGGTGCTGATGCAGCGCGCGCTGGGCGACGGCGACGCCACGCCGCCGGGCCGGCCGTGAGTCCGCCCCGGGACGCGGCCGGCGGCCTGCCTTCCGTCGCTCCCGTCTGTCCGCCGGTCGGCGCCCGGGCCATCGTCTGCCTGGGCCTGTCCCAGCTGATCGGCTGGGGCGTCACCTTCTACCTGATCGGCGCGCTCGGTCCGGCGATCACCGCCGGCCTGGGCTGGAACTCGGCCGCCGTCTATGGCGGCTTCTCGGCCGCCATCGTGACCATGGCGCTGGTTTCGCCCATCGCCGGCGTGGCGGTGGATCGATGGGGCGGCCGCCGCGTGATGCCGGCCGGCGCGGTGCTCTCGGCGCTGGGCTGCGTGGCGCTGGCCTCGGCCCATGCGCTGCCGCACTATTACCTGGCCTGGGCCGTGCTGGGCACGGGCATGCGGCTAAGCCTGTACGACGCGGCCTTCGCCTCGCTGGCCCGCGCCGCCGGGCCGACCGCCCGCCGGCCCATGTCGCAGATCACCCTGTTCGGCGGGCTGGCGTCCACCGTGATGTGGCCGGTCGGGCACCTGCTCGCCGAATGGCTGGGCTGGCGCGG
Organism: Achromobacter sp. Marseille-Q0513; assembly: GCF_018195695.1. NCBI lineage: Bacteria > Pseudomonadati > Pseudomonadota > Betaproteobacteria > Burkholderiales > Alcaligenaceae > Achromobacter > Achromobacter sp. Marseille-Q0513. Next base: position 5,782 of record NZ_JAGTJY010000192.1, read on the forward strand.
CGCGGTGCTGGCCTATGGCGCGCTGGCGCTGGCGACCGCGCCGCTGTTCCTGGCGCTGCCGCGCCAGCGCTACGCCGCGTCCGCGCCGCAGGCCGGCGCGGCGGCTGGCGGCCTGGCGCGCAGCCAGGGCGAGCGCCGGCTGGCCGGCGCCTTGTACGCGCTGATCGCGATGCTGACGAATTTCCTGGCGGCGGGCAACGCCGCCCATCTGATCTCCATCCTGACCGGCCTGGGGCTGGCGGCGACGGCGGCCGTGGGCGTGGCCGCGCTCTGGGGCGTGGGCCAGTTCTCCGGCCGGCTGGTCGACGTGGCGCTGGGCGGGCGGCTGCATCCGCTGACAATGACGCTGATCGTGTGCCTGCTGCTGCCGCTGTCCTTCGCGCTGGCGCTGGCCTCGGATGGCGACGTGGCCATGCTGGCGGTCTATGCGCTGGCCTACGGCGCCTGCAACGGTCTGCTGACCATCGCGCGCGGCACGCTGCCGCTGGCGCTGTTCGACTACCGCAGCTACGGCGCGGTGGTGGGCGGACTGCTGATCCCCAGCTTCCTGCTGACCGCCGCCGCGCCGGTGGCCTATGCGCAGATGGTCGAGCGTTATGGCGCGCGCGGCGCGATCGGCCTGTCGACCGCGCTCGCGGCCGGCATCCTGGCCTGCGCCGCGATCCTGCGCTGGCGCTTCATTGGACGGGCCAGGCAGGGCGGCTGAGCCGCGTCACCGCGCGCGCCGAAAACACAGAGCGCCGGAAACACGGAATGCGCGTAATCCCTGGACCGCACCGGCGCGCAAGCCCCGGCGCGTCCGGACGTCAATCGGCCTGACGGCCGCCCGCGTCCCACTTGGCCCAGCCGGCCTTGCGCAGCTTGCAGGCCGGGCACTCGCCGCAGCCGTAGCCCCAGTCGTGGCGCGCGCCGCGCTCGCCCAGGTAGCAGGTGTGGCTGTCCTCGACCACGATATCCACCAGCGCGTCGCCGCCCAGCTTGCGGGCCAGCGCCCAGGTCTCGGACTTGTCGATCCACATCAGCGGCGTCTCGATGGTGACGCGCGCGCCCAGGCCCAGGCCCAGCGCCACCTGTTGCGCCTTGATGGTGTCGTCGCGGCAATCGGGATAGCCGGAGAAATCGGTTTCGCACATGCCGCCCACCAGCACGTCCAGCTGGCGGCGATAGCCCAGCGCGGCGGCCAGCGTCAGGAACAGCAGGTTGCGGCCCGGCACGAAGGTATTGGGCAGGCCGTTGGCCTGCATCTCGATGGCGCGGTCGCTGGTCATGGCGGTGTCGCCCACCTGGCCCAGCACCTTCAGGTCCAGCAGATGGTCCTCGCCCAGGCGCGGCGCCCAGTCGGGAAAGCGTTCGCGGATGCGGGCCAGCACGGTCAGGCGCGCGTCCAGCTCGATGCGGTGGCGCTGGCCGTAGTCGAACGCCACGGTTTCCACATGCGCATAGCGCTCCAGCGCCCAGGCCAGGCAGGTGGTGGAATCCTGCCCGCCGGAAAACAGCACGAGCGCGCGACGTTGATGGTTTTGCATAAAGGGGGTTTATCGAATTACGAAGGGATCAGTCGCACTTTAACGCAGCGCCCGGCGTTTCCCGTAAGGATCGCTGCGTAAAATCGAAGCGCTTTTCCTTTCTGGTGTTGTTGCTCCACGCGTTTTTCGTCGCCGGGCCATCCCAAGACGAAAACCGCCGCCCCGCCGGGGCGGCAGGCGCACATGGCGCGCGGCGTGGAGCCCCGATCCCCCTCCCTGTTCCATCCACCCCGTCCGACGGATACCCGCCCGATGAATGCCAGCAGCAGCCGCCCGCAGTCCGATTCCGCTGAACCCTTGCGTCACGATATCCGGCTGTTGGGCCGGCTGTTGGGGACAGTCATCGCGGAATGCGAGGGCAAGCGGGTGTTCGACACCATCGAGACGCTGCGCCGCACCGCGGTGAAGTTCCGCCGCGAGGGCAATGACGCCGACGGCAAGCTGCTGCAGGAGCGCGTCAAGCGATTGCAGGGCAGCGACCCGAACTCGGTGGCGCGCGCCTTCAGCTACTTCCTGCACCTGTCCAACATCGCCGAGGACCGCGACCAGAACCGCCGCCAGCGCGCCCGCGCCCTGGCCGACCCGGCGCCGTCGCGCGGCAGCCTGCGCGAGACCGTGCAGACGCTGGGCCGCCACGGCGTCGGCCCGGCCCGCATCCGCCGCCTGCTGGCCGAGGCCTGCGTGATGCCGGTGCTGACCGCCCACCCCACCGAAGTGCAGCGCAAGAGCACGCTGGACGAACACCGCGAGATCGCCCAGGCGCTGGCCCACCGCGACGCCACGCTCACCCCCGAGGAGCTGGCCGAGATCGACGCCACGCTGCTGGGCCGCGTGGCCACGCTGTGGCAGACCCGCATGCTGCGCTACACCCGCCTGACGGTGGCCGACGAGATCGAGAACGCGCTGTCCTATTACCGCAGCACCTTCCTGCAGGCGATTCCGCGCCTGTACGGCGACCTGTCGCGCCTCTTGAACCGCGAGTCGGCCAAGCCCTTCGCCGCGCCGCCCCCACCGCTGGAGCCGTTCCTGCGCATGGGCAGCTGGATCGGCGGCGACCGCGACGGCAATCCCAACGTCGACGCCGGCACGCTGGAACGCGCGCTGCTGCGCCAGGCCACGGTGCTGTTCGAACACTATCTGCAGGAGGTCCACGCGCTGGGCGCGGACCTGTCCATGACCACGCTGCTGATCGCCGCCGACCCGGACCTGCAGGCGCTGGCCGACCATAGCGGCGACGACTCGCCGCACCGCGCCGACGAGCCCTACCGCCGCGCGCTGGTCGGCGTGTACGCCCGCCTGGCCGCCACCGCCCAGGCCCTGACCGGCCAGAACCTGGCCCGCCGCAGCACCGTGGCGGCCCAGGCCTATGACGGCCCCGAGGCCTTCGCCGCCGACCTGGCGCTGGTCGCCAAGTCGCTGGCCGCCCACCACGGCGCGCCCATCGTGCGGCTGCGCCTGGCCGGGCTGCTGCAGGCGGTGGAGGTGTTCGGCTTCCACCTGGCCACGGTGGACCTGCGCCAGAGTTCCGACGTGCACGAGCGCGCGCTGGCCGAGCTGTACACCCGCGCCGGCACGCAACACGAAGGCCAGCCGCTGGACTACCTGGCGCTGGACGAGGACGCGCGCGTGGCGCTGCTGCGCGCCGAGCTGGCGCAGGCGCGCCCGCTGGCCTCGCCCTGGATCGCCTACAGCGAGGACACCACCCGCGAGCTGGCGGTGCTGCGCGCCGCCGCGGCCGGCCGGGCGCGCTACGGCAAGCAGGCCGTGCGCCAGACCATCGTGTCCCACACCGAGACGCTGAGCGACCTGCTGGAAGTGATGGTGCTGCAGAAGGAAGCCGGCCTGATCGCGCCGGCCGGCGCGCCGATCCAGGACGACGACGGCCTCATGGTGGTGCCGCTGTTCGAGACCATCCCCGACCTGCAGCGCGGCGCGACCATCATGGCGGCCTGGCTCGACCTGCCCGAGATCCGCGAGCGCGTGAAGCGCGCGCAGCATGGCGCGCAGGAAGTCATGCTGGGCTATTCCGACAGCAACAAGGACGGCGGCTTCCTGACCTCGAACTGGTCGCTGTACCAGGCCGAGCGCGAGCTGGTGGACGTGTTCTCCGTGCGCCATGTGCGCCTGCGCCTGTTCCACGGCCGCGGCGGCTCGGTGGGACGCGGCGGCGGCTCCAGCTTCGACGCCATCCTGGCCCAGCCGCCGGGCACGGTGGCCGGCCAGCTGCGCCTGACCGAGCAGGGCGAAGTGATCCAGAGCAAGTACAAGGACGCCGAGATCGGCCGCTGGCACCTTGAGCTGCTGGTCGCGGCCACGCTCGAATCCAGCCTGGCGCCGCGCGCCGAGGCCGCCAGCGCCGAAGACGCGCACATGGCGCGCCATGGCCAGGCCATGTCCTTCATGTCCGAGACCGCGCAGCGCACCTATCGCGGCCTGGTCTACGAAACGCCGGGCTTCGCCGAGTACTTCTTCGCGTCCACGCCCATCAGCGAAATCGCCGGCCTGAACATCGGCTCGCGCCCGGCCTCGCGCAAGAAGGGCCAGCGCATCGAGGACCTGCGCGCCATACCCTGGGGCTTCTCTTGGGCGCAATGCCGGCTGATGCTGACCGGCTGGTACGGCATGGGCTCGGCCATCGAGGCCTATCTGGAAACCGGCGCGCCGGGCGCCCCCGCCTCGCGCCGCGCGCGGCTGGCGCAGCTGCGCGAGATGGCGCGCGAGTGGCCGGCCTTCCGCACGCTGCTGTCGAACATGGAAATGGTGCTGGCCAAGTCCGACCTGGCCATCGCCGCGCGCTACGCCCAGCTGGTGCCCAAGCGGGCGCTGCGCGAGCGCATCTTCGGCGCCATCAGCGCCGAGCACGGCCGCACGCTGGCCATGCTCAAGCTGCTGACCCAGCGCGAGCTGCTGGCCGACAATCCCATGCTGCAGGCCTCGCTGCGCGAACGCTTCGCCTATATCGATCCGCTGAATTACCTGCAGATCGAGCTGATCCGCCGCCACCGCGCCGCCCAGCGCGAACCGGACGCGGCGGTGGACGAACGCGTGCAGCGCGCCATCCACCTGACCATCAACGGCATCGCGGCGGGGCTGCGCAACTCGGGTTGAGGCTCGCGCCCCTCGGCGGGCCCGCCTTCCGCGCGGCGGCGCCGGCATTGCCGGGGCCGCCACTCGCGCTATAGAATGAGGATTATTCTCATTTTCAGCGCAAGGCCCTCGGCGCCGCCGCGCCGGAGGCATCCCCATGTCGGTCCAAGAATCCGCCCTGCCGCGCCAGGGCATCGAAGGCCTGTATGCCGAACACCACGGCTGGCTGCGCGGCTGGTTGCGCAGCCGGCTGGGCAATGCCTTCGACGCCGCCGACCTGGCGCACGACACCTACCTTCGCATCCTGAGCAGCGGCCGCATGCCCGAGCCGCAGCAATCGCGCCAGCATCTGGCGCAGATCGCCAAGGGACTGGTGATCGACCTGTACCGCCGCCGCCAGATCGAGGCCGCCTACCTGGAAGCGCTGGCCCGGCTGCCGCAGCCGCTGGCGCCGTCCGCCGAGGATTGCGCGCTGGCGGTGCAGGCCCTGATCGATATCGACGCCGTGCTGAACGGCCTGCCGCCCAAGGCGCGCGAGGCCCTGCTGCTGCGCAAGCTGGACGGCATGAGCTACCGCGACATCGCCGCGCGCCTGCGGGTCTCGGTCTCGTCGGTGGAAAAGTACGTGGCGACCGCCCTGCTGGCCTGCTGTCAGGCCCAGCTGGCGCTGCCGCGCGACTAGCCGGCCATGCCCGCCGCCACGCTTGCTGTCGATCCCGCCATCGCCCGGCGCGCCGCCGAATGGATGGCCCGCCTGTGGTCGGACGACGCCAGCGAGCAGGACCGCGCCGACTGCGCGCGCTGGCGGGCGCAGCATCCCGATCATGAACGGGCCTGGCAAACCCTGTTGGCGTTCGAGGACAAGCTGGCGGGCGTGCAGCCGCAGGCGGGCGGCCATGCCTTGCGCCGCGCCGTATCCGGCACGGGACGGCGCCGCGCCATGCGCCTGCTGGGGCTGGGCGCGCTGCTGGCGGGTTCCGGCTATGCCCTGCGCGGCACCGACGCCTGGCGCGGCGTCACGGCCGACTATCACAGCGGCACCGGGGAAATCCGCGCGCTGACGCTACCCGACGGTACGCGCCTCACGCTGTCCACCGGCACGGCGATCGACCTGCGCTTTGACGCGAACGAGCGCCTGGTGGTGCTGCTGGCGGGTGAAATCCTGGTCGCCACCGCGCCCGATCCCGCCGCCATGCCGAGGCCGTTCCGGGTGCGCAGCCGGCACGGCACCGTGCAGGCGCTGGGCACGCGCTTCACGGTCCGCGAATACGACGAGGATGCGCGCGTGGCGGTGTTCGAGGG
>NZ_JAGTJY010000193.1:0-11582 GCF_018195695.1 Achromobacter sp. Marseille-Q0513
ATGGTGGCCGTGCCCATCACCGAACAGGTGCCCACGCTGGCCACCAGCTGGTTGTTGACGTCGGCGATTTCCTCGGCGTCGATCTCCTCGGCGCGGTAGCGGCCCCAGTAGCGCCGGCAGTCGGTGCAGGCGCCGACGCGCTCGCCGCGATGCGATCCGGTCAGCATCGAGCCGGTCACCAGCTGGATCGCCGGCACGCCGGCCGAGGCCGCGCCCATGAGCTGGGCCGGCACCGTCTTGTCGCAGCCGCCGATCAGCACCACGGCGTCCATGGGCTGCGCGCGGATCATTTCCTCGGTGTCCATGGACATGAGGTTGCGCAGGTACATGCTGGTCGGCTGCGAGAAGCTCTCATGCACCGAGATGGTGGGGAAATCCATTGGCAGCCCGCCGGCCAGCATCACGCCGCGCTTGACCGCCTCGATCAGCTGCGGCGCGTTGCCGTGGCAGGGGTTGTAGCTGCTGCCGGTGTTGACGATGCCGATGATGGGGCGCGACAGCGCGTCGTCGGTGTAGCCGGCGCCCTTGATGAAGGCCTTGCGCAGGAACAGGGAAAAGCCCGTGTCGCCGTAGTTCGTCAGGCCGCGCGCCACGCCCTGGGGGCCTTGCGCGGGCGTTTGTCCGGCGGCTTGCGCCTGCGCCGGCGTGGTCGTTCCCTTGGTCTTGTCCGTCATCGTCGTTCTCTGTCAGGCCGGGGTTTTGATCTCAATAATATTATTGATAATCCGAGTCCGAGATCATAGCCACCTGGGAAACCGGCCCGCAAGTGCTTTGGTTCCGTCTTTTTATTGATTCGATTGGTAGATCAGTCGATAGAAAAATTCTGATTCTTCAATCAGGTCACGGCCCCTACACTGGCGCGGTTGACGAGCCGGGCGTCCGTTCCAATTCTTATACCCATCCCGGCAGGAGACCTACATGCCCGTTATCGCCAGCGGCGCGCGTCGCGCCGTGCTGCTTTCCCTGCTGGCCGTGTGCGCCGGCGCGTCCGTCCCGGCCCTGGCCGCCGACGCCTACCCGGACAAGCCGATACGGCTGATCGTTCCCTATCCCCCCGGCGGCGCCACCGACGTGATCGGCCGCGTGCTGGCCCAGGAGCTGACCGGCGCGCTGGGACAGACGGTGGTCGTGGAGAACCGCGCGGGCGCGGCCGGCAATATCGGCGCCGACCAGGTCGCCAAGGCGCCGGCCGACGGCTACACCCTGCTGATGGGCGCGCTGACCAGCCATTCGATCAATGCCGCCCTGTATCGCGGCCGCGTCATCTACGACGTCGAGAAGAGCTTCGCGCCGGTGTCCATCGTCGGCACCGTGCCGCTGGTGTTCGTGGTCAATCCTTCCGTGCAGGCCACCAGCCTGTCGCAGCTGATCGCCCTGGCCAAGTCCAAGCCGGGCTACATCACCATGGGCTCGGCCGGCAACGGCTCGCCCCAGCACCTGGCCGGCGAGATGTTCAAGCGCGCCGCCGGCGTGGAGATCCTGCACGTGCCGTACAAGGGCAGCGGCCCGGCCATGACCGACCTGATGGGCGGACAGGTGCTGAGCATGATCGAGACCGTGCCCGCCGCCCAGGGCAGCATCAAGGCCGGCAAGCTGCGCGCGCTGGCGGTGACCTCGGCCGAGCGTGTGCCGGCGCTGCCCGACACGCCCACCGCCGCCGAGGCCGGGCTCAAGGATTTCGAAGTCAGCTCCATGTTCGGCATCGTCGCGCCCGCCGGCACCCCGGCGCCGGTCATCGAGCGCTTGAACGGCGAGCTGAAGAAGATCCTGGCCAAGCCGGATGTGAAGGCCTCGCTGCTGAACCAGGGCGCCATCGCCACCTGGACCACGCCGGCCGACGCCGGCGCCCGGGTGTCGGCCGAAGTGGCGCGCTGGACCAAGGTGATCGACGAGGCCGGCGTCAAGCCGGAATAAGCGGATCGCGGCGGGCGCTTCCGGGGCTTCCGGCGGCGTCCGCCAGCAAAGGCTTGCAACACGTTCGTGTTAGGCGCAAGCCCGGGCCGGCCCTCGCGCATCCCCCCGCGAGGCTGGCCGGAACCGCTGCTTTCTCATATAGTGGTTGACCCCGGCTTGGCTAGGCCGTAATGTACTTTGCGAGCCATTCCAAGACGGCGCGGGGGAAGACAATGGCCGATATCCAGGACGACAATCAGGACGACAGGTCGCTCCTGTACCAATACTTCGGCACGCACAGCCCATATTGGCGGCTGGCGAGCGATAGCGATGCCTTCGAGCTGTCCGCCATCAAGGGCGCGGCCAATATCGCCATGGCGCTGAGCCCGGAGCAGGCCGCCGCCATCCGCGATCTGACCGGCATCACTTCCAGCCTGCGCATCGAGGTCAAGCTGTATGGCGAACCCATCGGCCTGCACCTGGTCGGGCGCAAGATCAATCCCAAGGAATGGGCCGGCACCGCGTCGGCCTACTCGGACACCGAATCGGTGGCCAAGGACCTGGTCGAGGGCCTGTCCTTCGCCGAGACCGTGGTGTCGCAGGCCAACTCGGTCATCGTCATCGTCGACCAGCACGGCCGGGTCCAGCGCTTCAACAAGCTGAGCGAGGAATACACCGGCAAGCGCGAGCAGGACATCGTCGGGCGCAGCGTGTTCGACATGTTCATGACGCGCGAGGAGGCCTCGGCCTCCCGCCGCAACATCGCCGCCTTCTACCGCAACGGCCAGTCCTATGAAGTCGAGCGCCTGATCAACACGGTCAAGGGCCCGAGGCTGTTCCTGTTCCGCAACAAGTTCGTCACCAGCGGCAGCGGCGAAAAGCGCGTCTACCTGATCTGCTCGGGCACCGACATCACCGAGGAACGGCAGGCCCAGGAACGCCTGCGCGTGCTGGCCAACACCGACGTGCTGACCAATCTGCCCAACCGCCATGCCATCACCGCGCAGCTGCAGGCGGCGCTGTCGGCGGGCGAGGGCGGACGCGGCGGCGTGCTGTTCCTGGACCTGGACAACTTCAAGCGCATCAACGACCACTACGGCCATGGCTTCGGCGACCAGCTGCTCAAGGCGGTTGCGCTGGCCATTTCCGGCTGCCTGGCCGAAGGGCAGACGCTGGCGCGGCTGGGTGGCGACGAGTTCATCGTGCTGCAGGAAGGCGCCGAAGTCCACGAACTGGAGGCGACCTCGCAACGCATCATCGAGCGGCTGCGCGAGCCGTTCCGCCAGGGGTTGATCGAGGTCTACACCAGCTGCTCGATCGGCATCGCCATGTATCCCGAACATGGCGCCGACCTGGACAGCGTGGTGCGCAGCGCCGACATCGCCATGTACGTGGCCAAGGAATCGGGGCGCCACACCTACCGCGTGTTCCTGCCCGAGATGGACCGCCGCAACGCCGACTACGTGTGGCTGGACACCAATCTGCGCAAGGCCATGGCCGACGGCCACCTGCTGCTGCACTACCAGCCCAAGCTGTCCGGCCGCACCGGCGAGCTGGACGGGGTCGAGGCCCTGTTGCGCTGGAAGTCGCCCGAGCGCGGCATGGTCGGCCCCGGCGCCTTCATTCCCTACGCCGAGGATTCGGGGCTGATCGCGCCGCTGGGCGTGTGGGTCATGCGCGAGGCCGCGCGCCAGGCCGCCGCCTGGAAGCGCGAGGGCCTGAACATCCGCGTCGCGGTCAACGTCTCGGCGCGCCAGCTCGAGGACAAGGGCCTGGTCAGCGAGTTCATGAGCGCGCTGTCCGACGCCGGCCTGGACCCCTGCATGCTGGACATCGAGCTCACCGAGAGCTGCCTGATCGAGGATGAGCATTCGGCCATCGAGCTGATCAAGCAGTTCCGCAAGCTCGGCGCGCGGGTGCACCTGGACGACTTCGGCACCGGCTATTCCTCGCTGTCGCAGCTGGCCCGCATCCCGCTGGACGCGATCAAGCTGGACGCCAGCTTCGTGCGCGGAGTCAACGAGAATCCGGTCTCGCAGGCGCTGGCGCGCGCCATCGTGGCGGTGGCGCGCACGCTGGAGCTGAAGGTGATCGCCGAGGGCGTCGAGACGGCCGAGGAAACCGCTTTCCTCGACACCCTGGGCGTGGACGCCAAGCAAGGCTATCTGTACGCCAAGCCCATGCCGGCGGCCGAATTCACCGATTGGCTGGCGCGGCGGCGCCGGCTGCACCTGATCGCCTGAGCGCGCGCGCCGGGTCGCCCCGGCGCCCGCCCACGTCCGCCGCCGCGCGGGCGCTCAATGCATGGTGGCTTCCATGCCGGCCTCCGGCCCGGCCGCGCTGCGCCGGTTCTGCGCGATGACCAGTCGCTCCATGTAGGCGCGGTCCTTCGGGTCGATGGAGAAGGCGGCCTCGACCCAGTCCTCGGTGATGTCCATCAGTTCCGAGCGCGACAGCCGCAGCACGCGCTGGCGCGCGCGCAGCATGGCGCGCGTGCCGTTGAGCTTGGGCCGCAGCACGTCGATGAAGGTGCGCGTGGCCTTGTAGGCGTCGCCCGGCTCGAACAGCACGTCGACCAGGCCGCGCGCCTGGAACCACTCGGCCGTGTGCGACTCGCCGGTGCCGATCAGCTCTTCGGCCAGCCGCATGCCCGAGCGCCGCGCCACCAGCGAATAGCCGCCCATGCCGGGAAAGAGGTTGAAGGCCATTTCGGGAAAGCCCATGCGGGCATTGTTCTGCGCCAGCACGAAATGGTGCGCCAGCGCGGCCTCGAAGCCGCCGCCCAGCGCGGTGCCCTCGATCATGGCCAGCGAGATCGCGCCGGTGTCGAAGCCGCGGCTGGCGGCGTGCACGCAATCGACGCAGGCGCGCGCGTAGGCGCGCAAAGCCTCGCGCCGGCCGCCACGGATCGCTTCGGAAAAGAAGTTCAGGTCGCCGCCCACGTTGTAGATCTGCGGGATCAGCGAGCCCGTTACCCAGAAGTCGATAGGCAGCCCGGAGTCCTTGGCGGCGCGGGCCAGCGTCATGATCTCGTCTATCAATTCATGGTTGAAGCAGGGCCGCGGCTGGGCCCGCAGCATCATCCACATGACGCGTCGTCCCTCCTCGTAGTAGGCGGAGATCTGTTTCAGGTTGCCAGCTTGGGCAAAAGGATGGCAGTCCGGATGCATGAGTTGATTCATTGCTGTCGTCCAATCGATGAAGGTGAGTCGGAGTACTGCGGGGCCAGCCTAATACAGAGCCTTTCCCGCCCGCCTCATGCTTCGCTCCTCCGTGTGGCCATGCTTGCGTGTAGGCCAAAGACCCGAGTGCATCGGCGCGCGCCGGCCTCGCCGCGCCCGGGCTCGGCCGATCGGACGAGGACGGCCTGGGCGCAAGGGATGAGGACCCTCGCAAGTTTGCGGGTATCGAAGGGCGCGGCGGGCATCGGCGGCGCACTCGTGCGGATGGGGGAGGGCCGCGCCGCGCCCGACGATCGACGGCCAGGAGGAGGATGGACCGCTGTTGTCCATCCGCAACGCGGCGCGCGCGCGGCATTGGTTATGAGAAGGTTCTTATTTACGAATGAAAGTGATTCTCGATAATATTCCGTCTCGATAAGACCTACTCACTACCGCAGCTCGCACCATGCACGTTCTCTTCAAGCCGCGCGCCCTGACCCTGGGCGTCGCCCTGGCTCTGCACGCCATCCCCCTTGTTTCCGTCCACGCGCAGACCGCGCAATTGCAGCCCATCAGCGTCGAAGGCCAGAGCGTCGACGACCCGCGCGTGCCGGAGGTCACCACCGCCACCCGCACCCAGACGCCGGCCCGCTACGTGCCCCAGGCCATCGACAGCGTCAAGGTCGAGAACGTCCAGAACTATGGCGTCAGCACGCTGGGCGAGGCGCTCTCGGGCATTCCCAACGTCTCCAGCGCGCAGGACACGCGCTTCGATTCGCTGCGCATCCGCGGCTTCGACGCCAGCAACGATTTCTACCTGGACGGCATCCGCGACGACAGCCAGTACGTGCGCGACCTGCACAACATCGAGCGCATCGAGGTGCTCAAGGGCCCGGCCGCCGTGCTGTACGGCCGTGGCAGCCAGGGCGGCATCGTCAACCGCGTCAGCAAGGCGCCGCAGCCGGGCCGCGAGTCCACGCTGGAAGCGCAGGGCGGCAGCTGGGACCTGCGCAGCTTCTACGGCGACCTGAGCGCGGACCCCAGCGACAAGGTCAGCGTGCGCCTGAACGTGGGCCAGGAAGACGCCGACAGCTTCAGCCACAAGATCGGCGGCAAGCGCCAACTGCTGGCGCCATCGCTGAACTGGCGCATCACGCCGGACCTGGACTGGCTGGTGCAGTATGAATACAGCCGCTACGATCGCACGCCGGATCGCGGCATCCCCAGCGTCAACGGCCGTCCGGCCGACGTGGGCCGCCGTACCGTCTATGGCGATCCGGACCGCGACTACATCGACGACCGCGCCCAGTCCTTCCGCTCGCGCCTGGCCTACACGGTGGCGCCAGGCTGGCAGCTGCGCCACACGCTGGGCGTGTTCGCGCTGGACAGCGAGTTCGACAACACCTACCTGACCGGCTACAACGCCGCCACCGGCAAGGTCAGCCGCACGCGCTGGCAGCAGGACCTGCGCACGCGCAACATCAGCAACAACTTCGAGGCCGAGGGCCTGTTCCATACCGGCGCCATCGAACATCGCGTGCTGTTCGGCATGGAATTCGCCAACCAGGATCGTTCGCCCAAGCTGTACACCGCCGCGACGCGCGGCCCCGGCGCGCAGCCCGTGCCGACGCTGGACCTGTACGACCCGGACCTGTCGCGCCAGCACCAGGGCGCGATGACGATCAACAGCGACGCGCGCCACAAGGTCCGCACCCAGGGCTACTACGTGCAGGACCAGATCAAGCTGAACGAGGCCTGGCAGGTGCTGCTGGGCCTGCGGCTGGACCGCTTCAACATCGATTCGACCAACCGCCTGCTCGACGCCTCGGCCTCGCGCAGCAGCAGCGGCGTCAGCCCGCGCGCCGGCGTGGTCTGGACGCCGCTGCGCGACCATTCCTTCTACGCCTCGTACAGCAAGACCTTCTCGCCCACCGGCGGCGGCCTCATCGGCATCACGCCCAACGCGCGCGGCAATACCAATGAGCTGGACCCGGAGCGCACCCGCCAGTACGAAGTGGGCGTCAAGAGCGACTGGCTGGACGGCCGCCTGAGCACCACGCTGGCGTTCTACAACCTGGAGCTGTACAACCGCCGCACCACCGATCCCAACGATCCCAGCATCGTGCTGCTGACCGGCCTGCAACGCTCGCGCGGCGTGGAGCTGACCGCCGCCGGCCGCCTGCAGGGCAACTGGTATCTGCGCGGCGGGCTGGGCCTGCAGAACGCGTCGATCGTCGAGGACAACAACGGCCTGGCCGGCAACCGCGTCGGCAACGTGGCGCGCCGCAACGGCAGCGTGTTCCTCACTTACAAGCCGGCCGAGGGCCTGTACGGCGAAACCGGCGTCACCTTCGTCGGCCAGCGTTACGCCGACAACGCCAACACGGCGGTGCTGCCCGGCTATGCGCGCTGGGATGCGCTGGTCGGCTATCGCACGGGCCAGTGGGACTGGCGCCTGGCGGTGCGCAACCTGACCGACAAGACCTACTACGCGTCGGCCACCAGCGCCGGCCAGATCCGCATCGGCGAGCCGCGCACCGTGGTGGCGACCGCGCAGTACCGGTTCTGAGCGGGGCGCTGCCGCAAGCCGGGCAAGTCCCGGCTTGCAATCGGCACGGGCAGGGGTAGGCTTCTGCTGTCGCGCGCGGGCCGTCCGCCGCGGCCAGCCCGGAGGCTTTCGCCATGCGAGACACGCGCGACCCGTCGAACACACCCGAATCCCGGCCCGCATTCCGGGCATCGCGCCCTCGGCGCGGGTTGGTCCAGGCTGTCCTGATGGCCTGTGCGGCGGGGGCGCTGCCCGCGCTGTCCGGTTGCGCCGGACAGGGCGCGAAGGCCGAGGCCAAGATGCTGCCCAACGAAAGCGTGGTGCGCGTGCCGGTCCAGGTCGCCCTGGAGAACGGCGGCCAGGCCCGGGGCGAGCTGGTCGTCACCGTGTTCACGCCCAAGGGCGAGGGCCGGCATCCGCTGATGGTGATCAGCCACGGCCGCGCCGGCGACGCCGCCGGCCGCGCCAAGCTGGGCCGCGCGCGCTATGCGACGGCGGCCCGCTATTTCACCGACGCCGGTTTCGTCGTGGCCGTGCCGGTGCGGCTGGGCTACGGCGCCACCGGCGGTCCCGACCTGGAAAACAGCGGCCCTTGCGGTGACCGGCGCTTCACGCCCATGTTCAACCGCGCGGCCAGCGAGATCGCGCAGGTGATCGAGGCGATGGCGCGGCGGCCGGACGTGGACCCGGCCAATGTGGTGGCGCTGGGCCAGTCGGTGGGCGGCGGCTCGACCGTGGCGCTGGCGGCGGCCAGGCCGGCCGGCGTGCGCGCCGCCATCAATTTCGCGGGCGGCTCGGGCGGCGATCCGGTCAAGTCGCCGGGCAAGCCCTGCGGACCTGAGCGCTTGCAGGAAACCTATGCGGGCTACGGCGCGACCACCCGCATGCCCATGCTCTGGATCTATACCGAGAACGACCTGTACTGGGGGCCGGAATGGCCGGGGCGCTGGGCCGAGGCCTACAACGCCGCCGGCGGCCATGCGCAATTCGAACGCCTGGGGCCGGACGGCGCCAATGGCCATTCGCTGTTCACGCATGCGCCCGAGAAATGGAAGCCGCTGGTGCGCGACTTCCTGCGCACGCAGGGTTACGCCATGCCGGAGCCGGGCGAGGCATCCGGCCAGGCGCGCCGTCCCTGAACGGAGACGCGGACGGGAGCGCTCCCGTCCGCCCGCCGTGCCGCGTCAGGCCACGCCGCCGTTGGCGCGCAGCACCTGGCCGTTGATCCAGCCGCCGTCCGGTCCGGCCAGGAACGCCACCACGCCGGCGATGTCGTCGGGCTGGCCCAGCCGCTCCAGCGGCGGCAGCTTGGCGTAGTGCTCGATCAGTTCAGGGCTCTTGCCCGTCATGAAGAGTTCCGTGGCCACCGGCCCGGGCGCCACGGCGTTGACCGTGACGCGGCGACCGCGCAGCTCCTTGGCGAAGACGCGGGTGAAGCCTTCCACCGCCGCCTTGCTGCCGATGTAGGCGGCATAGCCGGGCAGGTTCAGCGCGATCGTGGTGCTGGACACGTTGATCACGCGGCCGGCATCGGCCAGCCGCGTGGCCGCCGCGCGCAGCATGTTGAAGGTGCCGCGCGTGTTGATGTTGAACATCTGCTCGTACTGTTCGTCGCTGGTCTGCGCCAGTGGCTGCACATGCAGCACGCCGGCGCTGTTGACCAGCACGTCGACCCGGCCCAGCGCGGCTTCGGCCGCCTCGAACAGGGCGTTGGCCTGGCCGGGGTCGGACACGTCGGCGCGCAGCGCGGCGGCCTGGCCGCCGGCCTGGCGGATCTGCTCGGCCAGCGCCTCGGCGGCAGCGGCGCTGGACGCGTAGTTGATGGCCACGGCGTGGCCGTCGCGGGCCAGGCGCAGCGCGATCGCCGCGCCGATGCCGCGCGAGCCGCCGGTGACGAGGGCGACGCGCCGGGAAGTCTGCTGGGTCATGGGAATGCTCCGTGTCATGGGGGGAATGCTTGCCATGATCCGCTATTCCATTGGAAAAATAATCGGCCTATATTTGCAGACATAATTTCATTTGCATTAATAATAGGCCGACCCCTGATGGACCGTTTCCAGGAAATGCAGGTGTTCGCGCGCATCGCCGAGCGCCACAGCTTCTCCAAGGCGGCCGAGGATCTGCGGATTCCGCCCGCCACCGTCACCAATCTGATCAAGCGCCTGGAACAGCGCCTGGGCGCGCGGCTGCTGGAGCGCACCACGCGCCAGGTCCGCCTGACCCACGACGGCGAGATCTACTACCGGCGCTGCGTGCGCCTGCTGGCCGACCTGGAGGAAGCCGACGGCGCCTTCCTGGACAAGGCGCCCAAGGGCCTGCTGCGCGTGAACGCGCAGGGCACGCTGGCGCGCCATTTCGTGATGCCGGGGTTGCCCGGCTTCCTGGCGCGCTACCCCGACATCACGCTGCACCTGGGCGAGGACGACCGCTACGTGGATCTGGTGCGGGAAGGCGTGGACTGCGTGCTGCGCGCCGGCGAGCTGCAAGACTCGTCGCTGGCGGGACGGCGCATCGCTTTGATGCCGCAGGTGACGGTGGCCAGCCCGGCCTATCTGGCGCGCTACGGCGAGCCGGCCGGACTGGAGGACCTGGACGCGCATTGGGCGGTGAACTACCAGTCCAGCGCCACGGGCCGCGCCCTGGCCATGGACTTCCTGGTCGAGGGCCGCAGCGTGCAGGTCACGCCGCGCGCGGCGGTCAGCGTGAGCGGGGCCGAGCTGTACACGGGCGCGGCGCTGGCCGGGCTGGGATTGATCCAGGTGCCGCGCTACCGCGTGGAGCGGGAGCTGGCGGACGGCCAGCTCAAGGTCGTGTTGCCGCGCCTGCCGCCCGCGCCCATGCCGGTGTCGGTGCTGTATCCGCAGAACCGGCAGGTGTCCGCGCGGGTGCGCGTGTTCACGCAATGGCTGGCGCAGCTGTTCGAGGCGGCCTTCGGCGCGGACGGGCCAGACAGGCCGGTCAGCTAGCGGGCCGCGAGCGCGCCCATGGCCGTCGCGGCGGCACTCAGCGCGCCAGCCGCGCCAGCGCCTGGCCGGCGATGTTCAGGTCGATGGCCGCGTCGTCGCCGTCGCCCATGAACCAGGCCGCCGACAGGCCGCACCAGGCCGCGATCCATTGCAGCAGGCGACGGGGTTCCAGGCCGGACGCGGTCGTGATCAGCGCGAAGCGGCGGTCGAAGCAGCCCGGCACGATGGCGACAGGCGGCTTGGGGGCGGCCAGATCGGGATTGCAGAAGATGTTGGCGTAGTCGAAGGCGCGCTCGCCATGCAGGCGCTTGGGGTCGATCACCAGCCAGCCGCGCTCGCCGAAGTCCAGGATGTTGTCGTGGTGCACGTCGCCATGCAGCACGGCCGGGTCGCGCGGATCGTCGAGCAGGGCGCGCGCGTGGCGGGCGCAGTCGGCCAGCATGCCGCCTTGCGCCTGGGCCATGGGCCACAGGTCGACGAACCAGGATTCCAGCGTGCGCAGCGGCGGCGGCGCCTTGGCGCGCGGCGCGTGCAGGCGCGCCAGCACATCGCAGATGATGCGCGTGGCCTCGTCGTCGCGGCCGTTGCGGGCGTACTCGGCCAGCGAGCGCGCGCCGGTGGCGCGTTCCAGCAGGATGGCGTCGGCGTCATGCGCCAGCACGCGCGCCGCGCCCTGGCCGTCCCACCAGCGCATCAGCACGCCGCCTTCTCTTTCGTCCTGTTCGTGCGAGATCTTCAGCATGGCGGGCTGGCCCTGGTACAGCACGGGCAGCAGGCGGGCGGGCGGCGTGGGGGGTCGGGCGCCGGGGGGCGCGAGGAGCGGGGCGTCGTCGGGGGACGCGGTCTGGCGGGGGAGGGGGGGCTGGCGGCGCATTCCCCCGGCGTCGAGCAGGCGCTGGTGGGCCAGGGGGCGCAGCGGTGGGGAAAGGACTGGTCGTCGATGTGGAAGGCGGCCGCCGGGACGACAAGAGCCTGATCGACGCCGGGGAAATGTGCCGCAAGATCCGCATCGCG
>NZ_JAGTJY010000194.1:0-11448 GCF_018195695.1 Achromobacter sp. Marseille-Q0513
GCGCCGTGGGCTGTGGCGCGGCAGCGTTGTGGCATGGCAGCGTTGTGCGGCGCCACGTGAACCGCCACGCCGTGGAAATCCTGATGGCGCTGACGACCCTGCTGTTCGCCTGGTTGTGGTGGCGCGGCGGCGCCACGGTGGTCGCGCGTCCGCGTTCCAACGGCAAGGCGCTGCTGGCCGGCGGCGCGTCGGGCATCACCACGATGGTGGCGCATTCCGGCGGGCCGCCGCTGGCCATGTACCTGCTGCCGCTGGGGCTGTCCAAGGAGGTCTACGGCGGTACCACCAGCATGTTCTTCACCATCGGCAACCTGCTGAAGGCGGGGCCGTGGCTGGCGGTGGGCGAGCTGTCGCGCGGCTACTGGAGCCTGGTGGCGCTGTGCGTGCCGGCGGCTTTCGTGGGGGTATGGGCGGGATGGCGGCTGCATCACCGGCTGAACCAGGCGCAGATGTACCGGCTGTGCTACGGGCTGCTGGTGGTGACGGCGACGAAGCTGCTGTGGGATGGCGTGACGGGTCTAGTCATGCCCTCGCCGTAGAATGGCGGCTTCGCACTCGAATTCCGCCGCGGGGATGCAGCGTGCATAGCCCGTTTCTGCTTGCCTGGCCTGGTTTGCCCGCGGCGGTTGAGTGATTTGCGCAGCGCCCGGTCCGGCGGCACGATGCCGCGACGGCATTGCGTGCCATTCCAGAGGATCCGCTGGCCATGTCTACCCCAATGCCCGCAAGCCTGGACGCCCTGCGCCAGTCGCTCGCCGAAACCGAGCTGCCCGACGCCGTCGTCGCCCATCTGGTCGCGCAAGCGCGTCCGGCGCTGGTGCTGGCCACCTCCGCCGCCGACGAGGCCGCGATTCCCCTGGGCGCGACCAAGATCGGCGGCAGCCCCGACCTGCCGCCGGGCATGGCCTGGCCGACGCGGCCCGCCTATCCGGACGCGGCGCAGCGCGCGCAGGGGCATCGCGAGAATGCGGACCGCACGCTGGCGGATTCGAAGAAGAAGGGTTCGTGGATGACGCCCGCCGAGGGCAAGCTGTTCAGCGAGGAATACCGGCGGCGCGCGGACGCCGTGGAAACGGAATTTCCGCTGACCTTCCTGGGCCAGTTCAACCTGGCCGAGCTGTCGACCCATGCGGGCTTCGACGCCGCGCTGCCGAACGAAGGCCGGCTGCTGGTGTTCTACGACTTCCTGGAACAGGCCGAAAGCTTCTCGCCCGCCGCCTCGGTGGGCTGGCGCGTGTTGTGGGATGCCACGCCGGCGGCCGAGCTGGTGCGCGCGCCGGTGCCGGAAGCGCTGTCGTCTATCTCCGATGAAGAATGGACCTGCGTGTTCCGCGCGGCGCCGGTTTCGGCTCAAACGGTGTATACGCCGATCCAGACCGACGACGCGTCCTGGGATGCCTTCGATCTGGACGACGAGGAAAGCTGCGACGCCTACGAAGACTGGCTGGAACAGTTCGGCACGCCGGACAGTGAAGACCGCGACAACCACCAGCTGGGCGGTTTTCCGCAGACGATACAGAGCGGCATGCAGGAAACCTGCCAGCTGGTCGCGAACGGTCTGTACTGCGGCAACAGCGAGGTCTGGCAGACCGAGCAGGCGCGCAAGCTGATGGCGTCCGCGCATGAATGGCGGCTGCTGGTGCAGATCGGCGCGGATCCGAATGCAGGCATTCCGCAGCCGGGCGCCTACTACGTGACGATGCGCGAAGAGGACATCGCGGCGCGCCGGTTTGATCGGGCGCGGTTGACGTATCAGTGCGACTAGGTCGTTGCCCTCTCGTCCAGGATCGCGCTGCGCGGTTGTAGCCACTGTCCGGGCGCGCGTTCGTGCGCGCCGGCCGGCCCCGTAATCCGGCAGGGGCCGGCGATTATCAGACGATGCGCCATGCGTCGCGGGTTGATGCTCCTACGCTGCCTACGTATATTCAACGTCGACCAAAGCGCATGCGCTCAGGCGCATGCTGCGTGCCGAACTGGAGGCCAGACGATGAAGAAGCGCAACCTGTACTCGGAGATCGCCGAAGGCTTCGACGCGATGTCGAACGCGCGTGCGGGCAAGCACACGCTGCGCACGCACGAGGTGGAACTCAAGCCTGCGCCGGATGTGACCGCCGAGGAATTGCTCGCGCTGCGCGAACGCCTGCGCCTGTCGCGTCAGGTGTTCGCCCGTTATCTGCGCACCAATCCCCGCACGCTGGAAAACTGGGAACAGGGCCGCGCCAAGCCGAACGCCCAGGCCGCGCTGCTGATCCGCCTGGTCGAAAAATTTCCTGATACGGTCGAACGGCTGGCGGCGGTGTGACCCGTCGTTGATCGCCCAGTCTTCCCCGGCCTGAACACGCACGGTTCAACGGCCAACGCCAGCCCGCGAGCCTGCGGGCGTCGGCAATTTCCCCCTCTTTTCCCACGGGCTCGCGGTCATTCCGCCATCCGCCCTCTTCACAGGCCCTAATGCCGACTATTAGATTTGCTTAAACAAGCCGATATTTTTGACCCTGCAGGTCGGCATTCTTAGCATTTCTCATAGGAGACACCATGGGCGCGCTGAAGAACGATTCCGGACTCGATATCCGCATGCTGCGTATTTTCGCGGCGGTGGCCAGCGCCGACAGCCTGTCGGCGGCGGCCGAGGCGCTGGGCGTGACGCAGTCCGCGGTGTCGCAGACGATTTCGCAGATCGAGGCCACGCTGGGCATGCGCGTGCTGGACCGTTCGCGCCGGCCGTACCGGCTGACGCCGGCGGGCGTGACGCTGCAGCGGCAGTCGCGGCAGATCGTCGATGACGTGGACCGGTTGATCGCGCAGGTGCGCGAGGCGGACCTGATGAATCGGCCGGCGATCCGCATCGGCATGATCGATTCCTTCGCGGCCACGACCGGGCCGGCCATCGTCAAGCGGCTGACGCAGAGCGCGAGCCAGGTGCTGGTGTGGTCGGGGCTGGCTTACGGCCATGCGCAGGCCCTGCTGAACCGGCAGGTGGACATCATCGTCACCACGGACGCGCTGGAGGATGTGGATGGACTGGCGCGCCGCGCGATCCTGTACGAGCCCTTCGTGCTGGTGGCGCCGACGGCGCGGGCGGACGAATTCGCGCGCATGGATCTGCGGCAGTTGGCGCAGGCGGCGCCGTTCATCCGCTTCAGCCGCCGCTCGCATTTCGGCGCCATGATCGAGCGCCATATGCGCCGCGCCAACGTGACCGCGCCGCCGTTCCTGGAGATCGATACCAGCGACGTGGTGATGGCGATGATCGCGGCCAACCTGGGTTGGGCGCTGACCACGCCGCTGTGTCTGTTGCAGGGGCGTTCGTGGCTGGACCAGGTGGCGGTGCTGCCGCTGCCGGGACCGGGCCTGGCGCGCACGCTGCACCAGGTGTCGCGGCAGGGCGAGTTCGAGGAGATGGCGGACGCGTTCTGGCAGTACAGCCGCAGCGCGCTGGAAACGGAGATTTTTCCGCAGATCAACGCGCGGCTGCCGTGGCTGGGACGGCAGATGCGCTTGTGTTGAAAGGCAGGGCCCATCCCTGAGGCGCCGCGCGCCGCCCATCTGGGCGGCCCCCTCAAGAGGGCATCGTCGCGGACCGGCAAAGCCGGCTCCGCGCGATCTCGATAGCGCGCGTATCGCGGTGGGTGAAATCGGTAAATCAAGGCGGTCCCCGCGTCGCGCACCCTAGGTGCGCACGCTGCCCCCGCGGGACCGTCGTCAGCCTTGGGGCGGCCAGACCATAACAACGCAAAGGGAGAAGGACATGCAGGAGACAAGACGGAGATTCATCCAGGGCGCGGCGCTGGGGGCGGCGGCGCTGTCGCTGCCGCTGGCCGGCCGCGTATGGGCCGCGGGCGCGCAGGCCGTGCGCTACGGCGGCTCGGCATGGCTGGGCCATTACCCGGCCTGGTTGGCGATCCAGGCCGGCTATTTCAAGGCCGAGGGGCTGGACGTGGGCTGGGAATCGTTCGGCACCACGTCGGCGCGCGTCAGCGCCCTGCTGTCGGGCAACATCGACATGGCGGTCACGGCCGCGCCGGCGGCGCTGGCGGTGATGGCGCGCGGGTCGAAGCACTTCGCCATCATCGGCGTGCCGGAGAATTTCGGCCGCGTGGAAGGGTTGATCGTGCGCGACGGCGTCAAGACCCTGGCCGACCTGAAGGGCAGGAAGGTCGGCGTGACCTTCGCGTCCAGCGCGCATCTGCTGGTGCTGAACCTGCTGGATCAGGCCGGGTTGAAGGCGGACAAGGACGTGACCGTGCTGAACGTGCCCGCGCCGGAAATGCCGGCCGCGTTCCAGTCCGGCCAGATCGACGCGGCGGCGGCCTGGACGCCGCAGTTCAACGCCATCAGCGCCATGCCGGGCGCGCGCGTGCTGGCGGATGACACGCAGTTCTCGCTCTACCGCGACTACGGCGTGACGCCGGGGCCGGACGTGCTGGTGGCGCGCCGCGCCTTCCTGGAAAAAAACCCGGACGCGGTGAAGCGTTTCCTGAAGGCGTATTTCCGCGCCAATGAGCAGCTGCGCGCGCAGCCGGACAGCGCCGTGGCCGCGCTGGTGGAGCTGACCAAGCTGGCGCCGGCGGATCAGCTGGCGATGGTGAAGGGCGCCGACTGGTACGGCGCGGCGGACCAGCGCGGTTTGCTGGATCCGGGCGGCAAGTACATCGACGGCCTGCAGAAGCTGGCCGAGATGATGGTGCGCTACGGCCAGATCGACAAGGCGCCGCCGGTGCGCGAGTGGATCGACCCGGCCTATCTGTAGAACGCGCGGCGCCGGCCTGGCGCCGCGTTGTTCGCGCACTTGAACCTTCAACGCCTGGAATGAATTGAATGATGAACGCCCCGACTCGCCAGCGGCGTCCGGACCTGATGCTGATCAGCAGCGTGTCCGTGATCGCGCTGCTGCTGTTCTGGGAGGCCGCGTGCCGCCTGCAATGGGTAGACCCGCTGTTCCTGCCTCCGCCCTCTTCCGTCTACGCCCGCATGGCGGGCATGTGGGAACAGGGGTCCCTGATGTCCCACATCCTGGCGTCCGCGCGCCGCGTGATGGTGGGTTTCGCCGCCGCGACCGCGCTGGCGATCCCGCTGGGCATTTTCCTGGGCACGTCGCGGCGCGCCCGCGCGGCCTTCGATCCGATCCTGTCCTTTTTGCGGCCGCTGCCGTCGATGAGCTGGATTCCGCTGTCGCTGCTGTGGTTCGGCATCACCGAGACGCAGAAGTACAGCATCGTCTTCATGGGTACCTTCGCGCCCGCGCTGCTGTACGTGATCGAGGCCACGCGCAACATCGATCCGCTGCTGATCCGCGCCGCGCGCAACCTGGGCGCGAGCGGGCCGCAGGTGATGCGCCTGGTGATCCTGCCGGCCAGCCTGCCGCAGATCTTCAGCGGCTTCAAGGTGATCCTGGGGCTGTCCTGGACCTGCGTGATTTCCGCCGAGCTGGTGGCGGCGAAGGAAGGCCTGGGCTTCTTGATCATGAACGGCAAGGAGTTCTTCCAGACCGACACGGTGGTGCTGGGCATGGCGCTCATCAGCGTCACGGTGTTGATCACCGACGTGGTGTTCCGCGTCATCGAAAACAGGGTGCTGGCATGGTCGCGGTGAATACGATGGCAAACGACACGATGATCTCGCTCGAAGGCATCTCCAAGTCCTTCGGTTCCTTCCATGCGCTGCAAGGCGTGGATCTGGAGGTCAAGCGCGGCGAGTTCCTGGTGGTGCTGGGCGCCTCGGGCTGCGGCAAGTCCACGCTGCTGAACCTGATCACCGGCTTCGAGCAGCCCAGCGCCGGCCGCATCGTGGTCAATGGCCGCGAGGTGCGCGACGTGGATCCGCATTGCGGCATGGTGTTCCAGCAGTACGCGCTGTTTCCCTGGCTGACGGTGGCCGAGAACGTGGCCTTCGGCCTGAAGCTCAAGGGCGTGCCGGACGCCGAGCGCCGCGCCACCGCGCAGCAGTTCATCGAGATGGTGGGCCTGAAGGGCTTCGAGGACGCCTATCCCAAGGCGCTGTCCGGCGGCATGCGCCAGCGCGTTTCCATCGCGCGGGTGCTGGCCAACGATCCGGACG
This sequence comes from Achromobacter sp. Marseille-Q0513, assembly GCF_018195695.1. Taxonomy (NCBI): domain Bacteria; kingdom Pseudomonadati; phylum Pseudomonadota; class Betaproteobacteria; order Burkholderiales; family Alcaligenaceae; genus Achromobacter; species Achromobacter sp. Marseille-Q0513. The sequence continues at coordinate 6,058 of NZ_JAGTJY010000194.1, forward strand.
TGATCCTGCTGGACGAGCCCTTCGCGGCGCTGGACGCGATGACGCGGCAGGTGCTGCAGGAAGAGCTGACGCGCATCTACGAGCGCAGCGGCAAGACCATCATCTTCATCACGCACTCCATCGACGAGGCGCTGCTGTTGTCCAACCGCATGGTCATCATGAGCGCGCGGCCGGGCCGCGTGGCTTGCGACATTCCCAACGACCTGCCCTTTCCGCGCAATGCCGACGTGCAGCTGTCGCCGCGCTACATCGAGCTGAAGTCGCAGATCTGGGGCATCGTGCAGAACGAAGTGATGCGCAGCCTGCAGGCGCGCGCCGACCAATGAGGCGCGCGGCGGCGCGCCGGCGAACGATATTCCAACCGCAACACTGAACCCATCATCATGTCTCACCCCTCAGGGCAATCGCGGACTTTTCCCCACTACCAAAGCGGCTCGGGCTGGAACGCCATGCTGCCGGCGCGCGCGCCGCGCGTGGCCGCGCCGCCGCAATCGCGCTTCAGGCACGTGGTCATCGGCGCCGGCTACACCGGCCTGGCGGCCGCGCGTCGGCTGGCCGAATTGCAGCCGCAGGAACCGATCCTGGTGCTGGACGCCAGCAGCGCCGGCGAAGGCTCGGCCGGGCGTAACTCGGGCTTCCTGATCAACCTGCCGCACAACACGCGCATGAGCGGGCATCACAGCCCGCTGCAGGTCGCGCGCAAGCAGATCGCCATGTACCAGGCCGGGCTGGACTGGCTGGCGCAGTTGTCGCAACAGGGCGGCTTCGATTGCGGCTGGGACCTGGCCGGCAAGTACCACGCCGCCGCCACCGAGGGGGGCAGCCGGAACCTGCGCGCGTCGCTGGCGCAGTATCGCGACTGGGGCGTGGCGTACACGGAACTGGACCGCGAGGCGATGCGCGAGCAGTTGGGCACCGACTATTACCAGTTTGGCTATCACTCGATGAACAACGTCTTCGTGCAGCCCGCCGCGCTGATTCGCGGACTGGCCGACACGCTGCCGGACAACGTCTGGCTGATGGAGAACAATCCGGTCGAATCGGTGGATGGCGGCGGTCCCTACATCGTGCGCACGCGCAATGGCCAGTTCAGCGCCGACAACGTGATCCTGGCCAACAACGCCTTCGCACGTCGCCTGGGCTTCCTGCGCAGCCGGCTGGTCACCATCTACACCTACGCGGGCGTGACGCCGGTGCTGGACGCGGCGCAGCAGGCGCTGCTGGGCCAGCGCGACCAGTGGGGCGTCATCCCCGCCAACCGCCTGGGCACCACGCTGCGCCGCATCCGTGGCGGCAGGTTCATGGTGCGCAGCGCCTATTCCTACGAGGCCGAGCAACCGCTGGAGCGCATGGCCGGACAGCTGCGCGCGTCGTTCCTGCGCCGCTATCCGCAACTGGCCGCGCATGATTTCGAATACGTGTGGAGCGGTTCCACCGCCCTGACCGGCAACGGCGCGTCCTTCGTCGGCGAGGTCCGGCCCGGGCTGTACGCCGCCGTTGGCTGCAACGGCGCGGGCGTCATCAAGGGCACGATCCACGGCCGCCTGCTGGCCGAGCGCATCGCCGGCCAGCGCAGCGCCATGCTGGATGACCTGGAAGCCCTGGAGAAACCGAACTGGCTGCCGCCCGATCCGCTGCGGCGCATCGGGGTGCTGACGGCGATTGCGTGTCAGGTGAGGAAGGCGGGGTTGGAGAAGTAGGGGCGCCTGGGCGCCGTCGATCCAAGTCTGGGGAGCAGCCCGTGCGGCCTACTTCCCAGACACGCATTCCAGCGACCGCTCCCGCGCCATCGCGAACTGCGCCTCGTCATCCATCGCGGCGGCCACGTTGGCGATGGCCTGGTAGGCCAGCAGGTCGAACGCCAGCCGGGCCGGGTCGGTGGCGGCCGGCAGTTCCCGCGCGGCGATTGCCTCGGCCGCCAGGCTTTCGAAGCGCGCGCGGGTTTCGTTGCGGTGTTGGTTCACGCGGTCGCGGATCGCGCCTGGGCGGCTGCGGAACTCGCTGCTCACCGCGGTGAGAAAACAGCCGCCGGGCAGGCGACGGTCCTGCACGAAGCGGAACCAGCCCGCGACCAGCGCGCGCAGCCGTTCGCCGGGGCGGGACTGGGCCATCGCCGGGTCCACCACTTCGTCGCGGTACATGTCCACCGCGCTTTCCAGCGTGGCCAGCTGCAGGGCTTCCTTGTCGCCGAACAGCACCTGGATATTGCCCTTGGCCACGCCGGCCTCGGTCGCCAGCCGGCCGAAGGTCAGGCCTTCCAATCCTTCCACCGACGCAATGCGCGCCGAATGGGCCAATACCCCGGCGCGCGCCTTGTCGCCCCGGATGCGGCGGCGGTCCGTTTCAACCATGAGTCCATCCTTGCTTGTCAGCCTGCGATGCTTCAATTTAATATACGGTCGTACGTATATCAATGTTTCCCTTCTTCCGGGACCACGACATGACCGATACCCCTCACGCCGGCGCCAGCCGCTGGTTCGCCCTGGCGGCCCTGCTTTCGGCGAATTTCCTCATTATTCTCGACCTCTTCATTGTCAATGTCTCGCTGCCTCGGCTGCAGACGGGGCTGGGCGCGAGCTTTTCCCAGGTCCACCTGGTGATCGTCGGCTACGACGCCGCGCTGGCCGTGCTGCTGATCACCGGCGCACGGTTGGGCGACCTGTACGGCCGCCGCCGCGTCTTCCTGTGGGGAATGGCGCTGTTCACCCTGTCGTCGCTGATCTGCGGCGTGGCGCCCGACCCCGGAATTCTAATTGGGGGTCGGGTGATCCAGGGCGCGGCGGCGGCCCTGCTGATGCCGCAGGTGCTGGCCTCGATCCGTGTCATGTTCGACGGCGCCAGCCGCGCGCGGGCCTTCGGCGCGATGGGGGCGGTGCAAGGCGTGGCGGCGACCATCTCGCAGCTTGCCGGCGGGTTCCTGATCGAGCAGGACTATGCCGGCCTGGGCTGGCGCATGATCTTCCTGATCAATCTGCCCATCGGCCTGGCGGCGATGCTGGCCGCGCGCTTCTGCATCCGCGAGACCCGCGCGCCGGTGGCCAGCCGGCTCGACGTGGCGGGCGCGCTGCTGGCGGCGTCGGGCCTGTTCCTGCTGCTGGTGCCCATCATGCTGGGGCATGACCATGGCTGGCCGTGGTGGTCCTATGCCGGTCCGGTGGCGGCGGTGCCGGTGCTGGCCGTCTTCGTGCGCTACGAGCGCGGCCTGTCGCGGCGCGGCGGCGTGCCGCTGATCGAGATGGCGCTGTTCGCCAACCGCCGTTTCATCACGGGCGTGAGCGCGGTGTTCCTGTTCTTCTCCGCCATCAGCTCGTTCTTCCTGTCGCTGACGATGCTGCTGCAATTCGGCCTGGAACTGAGTCCGCTGGCCGCCGGCGCGGTCTTCACGCCGTCGGCCGTGGCGTTCTTCGCGGCGTCGCTCAGCGGCCCGCGCCTGGCCGAGTGGCTGGGCCGGCGTGCGCTGCTGCTGGGCGTGCTGGTATTCGGCGCGGGCATCACCTTGTCGGCGGCGGGCGCGATCCTGGATCCGGCCAATCTGACGCTGGTCGTTGTGGCGCTGGGGCCCAATGGCGCGGGCCAGGGGCTCGGGGTTCCGCTGGCGGTCAACGGCGTGCGGGGGTGCGTGGGGGCGGAGGACGCGGGCATGGGGTCGGGCATTTCGTCCACCATGCAGCTGACCGGCACGACCGTGGGCGTGGCGGTGGTGGGCGTGGTGCTGTTCGCGGCGATCGGCTCACCCGATCTGCTGGACGCTGCGCGCGCGCAGCGCTACGGCCACGCGCTGGCCTGGGCCACGCTCTACAACCTGGCGGCGGTGGCGGCCAGCTTCGTGTTGTTCGCGCGCCTGACGCGCGGCGTGTCCAAGGCGGGCGCAGCGCCGGCGGCGAGCGTGGAGCCGGTGGGACATTGACTGCGTCGCGCAGCGTGGTGCCGCGCGGCCCGTCCTGGCGCGGCGTCAGGCCGGAACCAGCGTACGCAGCTTGCGCAGCTCCGGAAACCACCACATCCACAACCCGGCCACCGCCACGGTGCCCAGTCCGCCGATCACCACGGCCGGCACCGCGCCGACCAGCGCGGCCATCACGCCGGACTCGAATTCGCCGAGCTGGTTGGACGCGCTGACGAACAGCGTGTTCACGGCGCTGACGCGGCCCAGCATGTGGTCGGGCGTGTTCAGTTGCACCAGTGATGAGCGCAGCACCACGCTGACGGCGTCGGCCGCGCCCAGCACCACCAGCGCGGCGATCGACAGCGGGATGGAGGTGGACAGCCCGAACACGGTGGTGGCCACGCCGAACACCATCAGCGCGCTGAACAGCAGGCGGCCGACCTGGTTGCCCAGGCTCAGCCGCGCCAGGGTCAGCGACATCAGCATGGCGCCGCAGGCGGGCGCGGCGCGCAGCGCGCCCAGCGCCCAGGGGCCGGCCTGCAGGATGTCCTTGGCGTAGATGGGCAGCAGCGCGACGGCGCCGCCCAGCAGCACGGCGAACAGGTCCAGCGACAGCGTGCCCAGCAGCAGCCGGCGCTGGAAGATGAAGGTGATGCCGGCGAACAGCGTGTGCCAGGTGGTCGGCTCGCGGCGCGGCAGCGCCCGTTCGATCTTCATGCTGGCGACGGCGGCGAAGGCGGTCAGGTACAAGGCCGCGGCCACGCAATAGATCCAGCCCGCGCCCAGGCCGTAGCCCACGCCGCCCAGCGCCGGCCCGGCGATCTGCGCGATCTGCCCGCCCGACGAGGACAGGGCCGTGGCGCGCGGCAGCCATTCGCGCGGCACCACGGCGGGGATCAGCGTGGACAGCGTGGGCGCCTCGAAGGCGCGCGCCGAGCTCATGATGATGAGCGTGGCGTAGATCAGCGGCTTGCCGCCCAGGCCGTGCAGCGCGGCCACCGCCAGCATCAGCGTGGCCAGCACTTCCACCGCCATGCAGATGGCCACGATTTTGCGGCGGTCGTATCGGTCGGCCACGTGGCCCACCACCAGCGTCAGCGCCGCCATCGGCAGGAACTGCGCCAGCCCGATCAGGCCCAGGTCCAGCGCGCTGCCGGACAGTTCGTAGATCTGCCAACCGACGGCGACCGAGACGATCTGGAAGGCCAGCGACGCGCTCACGCGCGCGAAGAGGAAATGCAGGAAGGCGGGGCGTCCTAAAGGACTGGGACCGGAGGTGTCTGGGGCGGGCATGGCGGGTCGCGCGGCGCGGGCGAAAGCTTCCGATTCTAGGCGCGGCGGGCTGACGGCGAGCTAAAGGGGGCGGACCAGCGGCCGCGTCTTTCTAGCGTTCGTCCAGCAGCGACACCCTGCCCGTCGCCACGGCCAGCACCGCCGCCGCCGAGCGCGCATTGGCGATGCTGTCGGCGTAGGCGTTCTGCGCGACCAGCATCTGGCTCTGCGCC
>NZ_JAGTJY010000195.1:0-10957 GCF_018195695.1 Achromobacter sp. Marseille-Q0513
GTCGATCTTCACGTTGGCTTCTTTGGCGATGCGCTTGTTCTTGGCGATTTCGGCCGAGATCTGCGCGGCGAATTCGGCCGGGGAGTTGGCGGCGGGCGCGGCGCCCAGCGCTTCGAGCTTGGCCTTGACGTCCGGATCGGCGCTGACCTTGCGCACGGCGGCATTGAGCTTGTCCAGCACCGGCTGGGGCAGCTTGGCCGGCGCGACCAGGCCGAACCAGGAGGCATCGTTCACCGCCGGCAGGCCGGCTTCGGCGAAGGTGGGCACGTCGGGCAGGCTGGCCACGCGCTTGGGCCAGGCCACGGCCAGCGGCACCAGGCGGCCGGATTGCGCGTGCGGCAGCGTCGAGGGCAGGTTGTCGTACAGCACGTCCACCTGGCCGGCGAGCGCGTCGTTCAGCGCCGGGCCGACGCCGCGGTAGGGCACGTGCATCAGGCTGGTGCCAGAGGCCATCTTGAACAGCTCGCCCATCATGTGCGAGACCGAGCCGTTGCCGGCCGACGCATAGGTCAGCTTGCCGGGTTCACTCTTGGCCAGCTTGATGAAATCGGCAATGTTCCTGGCCGGGACTTTCGGGTTGACGGTCATGATGTTGGGCACGGCGGCCAGGTTCGAGACGGGCGTGAAGTCCTTCTCGCCATCGAACGGCAGGTTCGGGTAGATGGCCGGGTTGATGCCGTGCGTGCTGACGGTGGCGATTCCCAAGGTATAGCCGTCCGGCGCGCTGCTGGCAACAAAGGCGCTGCCGATCGAGCCGCCGGCGCCGCCACGGTTTTCCACCACCACGGTCTGGCCCAGTTCCTTTCCGAGCTTGTCGGCGAACAGGCGGCCGACGATGTCGGTGGTGCCGCCGGGCGGGAAGGGCACGATCAGGCGCACGGGCTTGCTGGGATAGGCATCCTGGGCATGGGCGATGCCCGAGGCCAGCGGAGCGGCCAGGGTCGCGGCGGCGACACACAGGCCCAGGACTACGTTACGGCGTTGCATGGTTTCCCCTTGTACAAAATTGGAAGGCGGATGCGAAAACGCATCCGCCAGGCAAACGATTCTTTCTTTCGGGGGCGGTTTGCGCAAACGAAAGTTTCTCCGTAATCTATGACTTTTTTTCATGCCTCTTTCCGGAGCGCGTCCCCTTTTTGCTGCGGGCCGTGGATCCCGAGGCGACATGCCCCCTGGCGGGCAAGGAGCCCGCGCCGGTCGCGGGAGCTTCACGCATGCGGCGTTTCTGCCCGTCCCTGACCGATCTGCAGGCCTTTGAAGTGGCCGCCCGGCATTCCAGCTTCACCCGCGCCGCCCAGGAGCTTTGCGTCACGCAAGGCGCCGTCAGCAAGCAGGTCAAGCATCTGGAAGCCTTTGTCGGCGTCGAGCTATTCCTGCGCATCAGGCAAGGCCTGGTGTTGACCGAGGCCGGCCGCGCCTACCTGGCCAAGATCCAGGCAGGCCTGGGGCAGATCGAGGCGGCCACGGTGGAACTGATCGCGCACCAGGGGCGCGGCGGCACGCTGAACCTGACCTGTATGCCCACATTCGGCGCGCGCTGGTTGATCCCGCGCCTGACGGCCTTCATGCGCCAGCGCCCGGACATCCACGTCGAATTCCTGCCGCACCGCCAGGGCTACGATTTCTCCACCCCCGAGCTGGACGCCGCCGTGCGCTTCGGCGAGGGGCTTTGGCCCGGCAGCGGCGCCGACTACATCGTGGGCCGGGACATCGTGCCCGTGTACAGCCCCAGGCTGATCCCCGGCGGCTGCGCCGCCCCCGAAGACCTGCTGGCCTATCCGCTCTTGCACCACACGTCCGCGCTGGACGGCTGGCGCGACTGGTTCGAGCAGGCCGGCTGCGACACCCGCCGCAGCCTGGAAGGAGCGCGCTTCGACCAGTACGCGCTGCTGTCGCAGGCCGCCGCCGCCGGTTTCGGCGTGGCGCTGATCCCGCGCTGCCTGGTCGAGGACGAACTGCGCGACGGCCGGCTGTCGGTCGCCGTGGAGCTGCCGATCCGGGCGCGCATGGGTTATTACCTGTGCTATCCCGAACAGAAAGCCAGCCTGCCGACGCTGCAGGCATTCCGCGCCTGGCTGATGGAAGTCTCGCGCGCGGCGGAGCCCCGGCCAGAAGAGTCCGCGGATCCCATCGCACTAAAATGATCGCATCATGAGCCAAACATCCACCAAGAAAGGCCGCGTTGTCGTCGGCATGTCCGGCGGGGTCGATTCTTCGGTCACCGCCTGGCTGCTCAAGCAGCAAGGCTACGAGGTCGTCGGCCTGTTCATGAAGAACTGGGAAGACGACGATGATTCCGAATACTGCTCCACCCGCCAGGATCTGCTGGACGCGGCCAGCGTCGCCGATCTGGTCGGCGTGGAATTCGAATACGTCAATTTCGCCGCCGAATACAAGGACCGCGTCTTCGCCGAGTTCCTGCGCGAGTATTCCGCCGGCCGCACGCCCAATCCCGACGTGCTGTGCAACGCCGAGATCAAGTTCAAGGCCTTCCTGGACCACGCCATGGCGCTGGGCGCCGAGCACATCGCCACCGGCCACTACGCGCGCGTGCGCGAGGTGCCGGCGGCAGGCGGCGGCACGGAATTCCAGCTGCTCAAGGCGCTGGACGGGTCCAAGGACCAGAGCTACTTCCTGCATCGCCTGAACCAGGCGCAGCTGTCGCGCACGCTGTTCCCGCTGGGCGAGATCCACAAGACCGAGGTGCGCCGCATCGCGCACGAGATCGGCCTGCACAACGCGGCCAAGAAGGATTCCACGGGCATCTGCTTCATCGGCGAGCGGCCGTTCCGCGAGTTCCTGAACCGCTATCTGCCGACCGAGCCGGGGCCGATCCTGACGCCGGAAGGCCAGAAGGTGGGCCGCCACGAAGGCCTGTCGTTCTACACGCTGGGCCAGCGCAAGGGCCTGGGCGTGGGCGGCGTGAAAGGCAAGCAGCGCGAGGACGGCACGGCCGAGGCCTGGTACGTGGCGCGCAAGGACCTGGAGCGCAACCGGCTCTATGTGGTGCAGGGACATGACCATCCCTGGCTGCTGTCGAACCGCTTGCAGGCGCAGGACGCCAGCTGGGTGGCGGGCCGCCCGCCCGAGGCGCGCGGCTATGGCGCCAAGACCCGCTACCGCCAGGCCGACGCGGCCTGCCGGCTGGAGGATGCCGCCGACGGACGCTTCGCGCTGGTGTTTCCAGAAGCGCAATGGGCCGTCACGCCGGGCCAGTCCGCCGTGCTGTATGACGGCGATATCTGCCTGGGCGGGGGTATCATTGCCTAGCTGACGGTCGGCCCGCAGAGGCCGGCCCGGCGCGCGGCTTGACCGCGCAACACACCAAGGCCCCCGCGCGGGGCCTTGTTCATGACATCAAAAAGGGGAGAGGGACGTGGATGTGACGATGGTGATTTGCCTGCTGGCGCTGGGCGCGGCGGCGGGCTTCGCGGCGGGCTTGCTGGGCATAGGCGGGGGCATGGTGCTGGTGCCGTTCCTGACCATGCTGTTCAGCTGGAAGGGCATGCCGGCCGACCTGGTGGTGCACGCGGCCATCGCCACGTCCATGACCTCGATCCTGTTCACCTCGATCTCCAGCGTGCGCGCGCACCAGCAGCGCGGCACCATCAAATGGGGCATCGTCGCCGCGATGGCGCCGGGCATCATCATCGGCGGCCTGCTGTCGGGCGGCGCGGTGTTCGCCGCGCTTAGCTCGCACTGGCTGTCGCTGTTCTTCGCGCTGTTCGTGGGCTATTCCGGCTGGAGCATGCTGCGCAACAAGAAACCCAAGCCCAGCCGCCAGATGCCCGGCGTCGCGGGCACCAGCGCGGCCGGCGTGGGCATCGGTTTCCTGTCGGGCCTGGTGGGCGCCGGCGGCGGCTTCCTGTCCGTGCCCTTCATGGTCTGGTGCAACGTGGCCCTGCACAACGCCGTGTCCACCTCGGCGGCGCTGGGCTTTCCCATCGCGCTGGCCAACAGCGCGGGCTACGTGGTGTCGGGCCTGAATGAGTCCGTCTCGCGTCCGGGCATGCTGGGCTATATCTACTGGCCGGCGCTGATCGCGCTGGTCTGCGCCAGCGTGCTGACCGCGCCGCTGGGCGCGCGCATGGCGCATCGCCTGCCGGTGGCCACGCTGAAGAAGGTGTTCGCCTGCTTGCTGTTCGCGCTGTCGGCGTACATGCTGTTCAAGGCGGGGCAGGCCTTCGGCGGCTGAAAGACGAAGGCAAGCCGTATGTGCTAGTGGGGTCGCGCGGAGCCGGCTTTGCCGGTCCGCAGCGACGCCCCCTTGAGGGGGAGCGCGCAGCGCTTCGGGGGTGGGTTCCGCCCTCCGGTCCGCAGCGACGCCCCCTTGAGGGGGAAGCGCGCAGCGCTGCGGGGGTGGGTTAAATCTGGGGTACTGTGTCCACGAAGGATTGGCGCTGCGCCAGCTTGTCGTACAGGCGGGCCAGATTGGGATGGCCGGTGCGCCAGTCCAGTTCGGCGAAGCGCAGATCCAGGTAGCCCAGCGCGCAGCCCACGGCGATGTCGGCCAGGCTGTAGTTGATGCCCATGCAGTGGGCGTTCTCGCCCAGGCTCTTGTCCATGGCGTCCAGGCTGGCGTGGATCTTGCCGTACTGGCGGTCGATCCATTCCTGGCTGCGTTGCGCTTCGGGGCGCTGCCTTTCCTTGACGATGGTGACGCAGGCGTCCAGCAGGCCGTCGGCGATGGCTTCCCAGCACTTCACGGCCGCGCGGTCGCGTCCCGGTTGCGGGATCAGGCGGGCGACTGGCGATAGCGTGTCCACGTATTCGACGATGACGCGCGAGTCGAACAGGGCGCCGCCGTCTTCCATGACCAGGCAAGGCACCTTGCCCAGCGGGTTGTACGTTTGGATCTGCGTGTCGGCGGACCAGACGTTTTCGATTTCAAGCCGGTAGTCCAGCTTTTTCTCGGCCATGACGATACGCACTTTGCGCACGTAAGGACTGGTAAGCGAGCCGATCAGTTTCATGGAGTCACAAGCGGAGTCGGAAAGCGGCCGAAGTATAGCAGGCCGCATGACGGCGGCCCGCCGCGGCCGGATGCCAGCCAGTTTGCCACAATGTGGACGCGTCCCGGATGATAAAATCGCCGGGTTTTCCCCTCTGTCGCTTTTTCCCTCACAGACCATGCAGATCGCCGACCAGCTTAGCCAACTCAACGCCCTTTCGCCATTGGATGGCCGCTACGCATCCCGGGGCGACGCGCTGCGCGGCCTGCTGTCCGAAGCCGGCTTCATGGCCCACCGCGTCGAGGTCGAGGCCGCCTGGCTGGTGGCCCTGTCCGATGCCGGCCTGCCCGAGCTGCCCGCTTTCTCCGAGGCCGCTCGCCAGCGTCTGCGCCAGCTGGTGGAAGGCTTCTCCGAGGCCGACGCCGCCCGCATCAAGGACATCGAGCGCGTCACCAACCACGACGTCAAGGCCGTCGAGTACTGGATGAAGGAAAAGGTCGCCGACGACGCCGAACTGGCCCGCGCCGCCGAATTCATCCACTTCGCCTGCACCTCGGAAGACATCAACAACACCTCGCACGCGCTGATGCTGACCCGCGCGCGCGACCAGGTGGTGCTGCCGCGCCTGCGTGAGATCGCCGCCAAGCTCAACGAGATGGCCGTGGCCCAGGCCGACCAGCCCATGCTGTCGCGCACGCACGGCCAGCCGGCCAGCCCGACCACGCTGGGCAAGGAATTCGCCAACGTGGCCGCGCGCCTGAACCGCGCCATCGCCGCCGTCGAGGCCGTCGAGCCGCTCGCCAAGCTCAACGGCGCCACCGGCAACTACAACGCCCACCTGTCGGCCTATCCCGAGATCGACTGGCCCGCGTTCAGCCAGAAGGTGCTGGCCGGCCTGGGCCTGACCCAGAACCGCCACACCATCCAGATCGAGCCGCACGACTGGATGTCGGCGCTGTTCGACGCCGTGGTCCGCGCCAACATCATCGTGCTGGACCTGGACCGCGACATCTGGGGCTACGTGGCCCTGGGCTACTTCAAGCAGCGCCTGAAGGAAGGCGAGGTCGGCTCGTCGACCATGCCGCACAAGGTCAACCCGATCGACTTCGAGAACTCCGAAGGCAACCTGGGCCTGGCCAACGCCGTGCTGCGCCACCTGGCCGACAAGCTGCCGATCTCGCGCTGGCAGCGCGACCTGACCGACTCCACCGTGCTGCGCAACCTGGGCGTGGGCCTGGGTTACTGCCTGGTAGCCTGGGATGCCTGCATGCGCGGCCTGGGCAAGCTGGAAGTGAACGTTGCCGCCATCGACGCCGACATCGACGCCTGCTGGGAAGTCCTGGCCGAGCCGGTGCAGACCGTGATGCGCCGCTATGGCCTGCCCCAGCCCTACGAGCAGCTCAAGGCGCTGACGCGCGGCAAGGGCATCACCGAGCAGGCCCTGCGTGAATTCATCCAGGGCCTGGAACTACCCGAAGAACCCAAGGTCCGACTGCTGGCCATGACGCCGCGATCCTATATCGGTCTGGCGGCGCAGCTGGCGCGCTCGGTCTGATCCGAGTCCGTCCGCCGCGCGCGGGGCGCGCGGCATTCTTGTTTCATTCACGGGAGGTTGTTATGAAGAAGTTGTCCATGCTCGCCGCGCTGGCCTGTATGACCGTGGGCCCGCTGCTGGCGACGTCCGCCCAGGCGCAGTTCGCCAAGCCCGAGGACGCGGTCAAGTACCGCCAGTCGGCGCTGACGCTGATGGCCTCGCACTTCGGCCGCATGACGCCGGTGATCAAGGGCCAGGCGCCTTACGATGCCGCGCAGATCAAGGCCAATGTCGAAGTCCTGAAGACCCTGTCGGCGCTGCCGTGGACGGCCTTCGGCGCGGGCACGGAAGGCGGCGACGCCCGTCCCGAGATCTGGAGCGATGCCGCCGGCTTCAAGCAGAAGCAGCAGGCCTTCCAGGACAACATCGTCAAGCTCTCGGCCGCCGCCGACGCCGGCGACCTGGACAAGCTGCGCGCCGCCTTCGGCGACGTGGGCGCGAGCTGCAAGGCTTGCCACGACTCGTACCGCAAGAAGAAGTAAGTCGCCGCGGGCGCAGCGCCCGTGTCGATGCAACGCCCCCGGGCCACGTGCCTCGGGGGCGTTTTTATTGCGCGCCACGTGCAAAGAAAAAGCCGCCCGGACATCCGGGCGGCTTTGTTTTCGCCGTGGCGCCTGAGCGGCTCAGGAGAACGACATGTCGGCGACGATCTCCAGCGAGCGGATCCAGAGCACCAAGCCTGTCACCATGGCCGCCAGCAGCAGCGCGCGCAGCCAGACGGCCGCGCCGTTGTCGGCCGGCGGCGTGCCGGGCGGCACGTCCTTGGCATCGGCCTTGCCGGTGATGATGGCGCGCACCAGGCGCTTGCGGCGCACCAGCGCGTACCAGGCCACGGCCAGCAGATGCAGCGCGACCAGCCCGATGATGACCCACTCGTTGAGCTTGTGCCAGGACGTCAGCGCGCTGGCGGTGGCTTCGGCGACGTGGCCGTACAGCGGCCCTTGCACCATGATGTCGTCGGTGGTGAACAGGCCGCTGACCGCCTGGAAGCCCAGCACCAGCAGCAGCGCCAGCACCGACAGCGCCCCCAGCGGATTGTGCCCGGCGGGCGCCGCGGCCCCTTTCAGGTAGCGGGCGACGGCGGCGGGGCCGCGCAGGAACTGGCTGAAACGCGCATAGCGCGGGCCGATGAAGCCCCAGATGAGCCGGAACAGGATCAGCCCCAGCGTCGCGCAGCCGAAGCGCATGTGCCAGTCCATGTAGAGACCGCCAAGCTTGACGGTGACGAACGCGCCCACGATACAGACGACCAGCGCCCAGTGGAACAGACGGGTGGGAAGGTCCCAGATCAGGACGGCTTGGCGGTTGTTCTGCATGGTTGGATCCGCGAGGAAAAATGCTGCTGCGACTGTATCACGCGGAAATCAGGCCGCCGCCCGGGCGGGCGGCGGTGTTTGCGCGGGCTCAGGCCGCGCGGCGGACGGACTCGATGCGATGCACGTGTTCGTGGCGGAAGCGGATGCGCTGGGCGGGCGTCTTCTGCGCCGCGCCGGCCGGCAGGACTTCCGTGGTGTAGGTCGTCATGCCGTCGATGGGCGCGTTGAAGATGACCGCGGCGCGGATCGCCGGGCCGTTGGCCGGTTGCAGGTACACGATGTCGCCGATGTGGATCGGCATGTCGTCCAGCTGCGTGTGGGCCGGGCGTCGGATCAGGTCCGAGGTGGTGAAGCGAGTATTCATATTGGTGTTCTCTTTGAAGTTCTTGTTATGGAAAAAGCGGTGTCCGGCCTGGCCATGGCGCCTTGCGGATTCAATATTCCGCACCGCGGCGCCGCTGGCCCGATCGCGACGTTTCGCGTCGGATCCCAGGAAAGACACTAAGGCATTGCCATGACGCCTGTATTGCGCCGGATCATGGCGCGCAGGGGCAAGGCGGTTTGCGCGCGCCGGCGCAGTCTCCGGCGGTGCGCGCCCTGGGGCGGGACGCGGCATCCGGCAATGGGCCGGCGGGCGCGTACGCGGCATGGGCGTTGCGGGGCGGCTTGGGCCGTCCCGGTTGGTCCGGGATTTACTCCCAGAATCCCCGAGGGTGGAAAACCGGACTGGCGGTTCTCCGGCGGGGCGCGGAATGCGCCGCGTTGCTGCTGTCGGGCCGGCAACAGGGGGCCGGTCGTCGAGCGCCGTGGCGCCATGTGGCTTGCGCAAGGCTGGGCAAGGGCCGGGCCGGCAAGCGCATGAATGTGCCGCTCAAGGCGGCGGGCGGGCCGAAAGGAACCGGTCTTGGTCCGTTCTTTTCTGGTCCGGAAAATTCCGGCCCGTCGTGCTTGTTCTTCTTTCCGGCATGTCGCGGGCTTTCCGCAGCATGGGGATCCGGGTCTTCGCTCGTCTGCCTGGAATGGATGCAGCCTTCGCCATTGGATGGGCTGTCGATCGTGTTCCGGATCCGGGTTGGCCTTCCGCCGTCGTATGCGTCAAGCCATGTGCTTGCTACTTGCCGTCAGCGGGCAGGGCGCGCCGCAGGTTTTGCGCTGCGAGCTTCGTACTCTGGCCGTTTGCTTTGGACCGTTTGCTTTGGATTCAGTGCCCTGAATCCGGTCTTGCCGGTTGCCCGTCGGTTGCCTTTTTTATTTAGAAGAACGTAGGCAACAAACGATCATATCCCAGCTTTCGATAAAAATCAAGGGCTTGGAGCGAACCGCGGTGAAAGGACCGGACCCGCCCGCTCAATGCGTCGTCGGGCTCGCCTGACGCTGCGCCTCGATGATCAGGCCTTCCAGGCGCGGCGACATGCGCAGCGCCACGTGCGCGGCGGTCGAGCCGTCGGGCAGCGGCTGGGTTTCCAGGGCCAGCCCGATCGCTTCGCCGTCGAAGGCCTCGGGCGCGGCCCTGATCTCGACGTAGCGCGCCAGCAACGCGTCCACCGCCTTCTGTGCGTCCGTCAGTGCTTCCTGTGACAGCCGGCCGTCGCCCAGGTACTGGTTGACGACGCGGGCCAGGTCGTTCATGAAGAACAGCAGGGCGGCCGCGCCGCGGCAATCGGGCTGGGCGAAGCCCCAGTCGGAGGAAGTGTTCGAGCTCATGGGTGAATGCGGGTCGATGCGGCCGCCGGGGCCGGAAGCCGCTGATTGTAGGGGATGCGCGGCTGCCGCCGGCCGGACCGCGCCGTCCGCGCCGGCATGACGCAGTGCTTTGCGGCATACTCTGTGCCCCATGACCGTCCGCCCCGCTCTTCTTGCCGATCTTCCCGGCCTTGCCGCCATCGAGCGCTCGGCCGCCGCGCGTTTTGCCGGCACGCCCATGCGCTGGGCCGTCGAGGGCGACACCTTGCCCGTCGATATCCTGCGTCAGGCGCAGGCCGCCGGGCTGCTGTGGGTGGCCGAGGCCGATGGCCAGCCGGGCGGGTTCGCGCTGGCCGAACCCATGGATGGGTCGCTGTTCCTGCTCGAGATGTCCGTGGCCTTGCCGCGGCAGGGGCGCGGGCTGGGCTCGGCGCTGCTGGCGGCGGTGATCGCGCACGCCCGGGATGGCGGCTACGCCTCCGTGTTGCTGACCACCGACCGCGAGCTGTCCTGGAACGGGCCTTACTATCGACGCCGGGGCTTCTTCGAGCTTGAACGCGGGCGCCAGGGACCGGCCCTGCGTGCCCGGCTGGATGAAGAGGCCGCGGCGGGCTTCGATCCCGCGAGGCGGGTGGCGATGGCGCATGACCTGCGGCCATGAGCGGCGCGGGCCTGTGTCATATCGCTTCGATGGCAACAAATTCCGCCTGTCGGCGGCGGCCGGTCGGGGCTTCGGGATAATTGGTGTCATGTAGCGCCGCAGGCCGCGTGGCAAGGCATGAGGCCATGCGCGGCCGTTGGCGGCGCGGATTGCCTGGTTCGGCATGCGGAATAGGAGGGTAGGCATGGCTTGGCTGCGTGTATGCCTGATAGGCCTGGTCGCGGCGTCGGCGCTGCTGCTGGGCGCCTGCGGCAATCGCGAGCCGGAGGCGCGCGCCGCCTTCATCGCGCTGCTGCAGAGCCGGGATGAGGCCGCCGCCGGCGGACCGGCCGCCTTGCCTCCCCTGAGCAAGGAAGAACGGCAGGCGCTGGGCGATTACGCGCACGCCTACGGCATCATGTCGGACTACCAGGCCGAGCTGCGCAAGGCCGCGCAGCCCCTGCGCGAGGTGCTGGCCACCGAGACGCTGCGCTCGGTCGGCGACATCGTCGCGCGCCGCGACGCGCTGACGCTGGCCCGCAAGACGCTGCAGGCCAATGTCGCGGCCGTGCGCGAGGCGCGCGCGCGGGCGGACAAGGTCCGTTCCGGGCTGGAGCTGCCGCCCGATCTGGCGCCAGCCTATGACGGCGTGTACGACGAATCCCTGACCGCCCCCGCCAACGAGCTGCTGGCCGCGGCCGCCACGCTGGATGCCGTGGCGCGCGACGCGCTGGCCATCGCCGATTTCGTGGCGGCGAACGCCGCCGACATC
>NZ_JAGTJY010000196.1:0-10909 GCF_018195695.1 Achromobacter sp. Marseille-Q0513
GCCCCCATCCCGTCCTGCCCGCGGAGCCCAAGCTTGACCGCCCCCGAACTGCACTGGGAAGAAGACCAGGCCCCCCGCCATGCCCTTTGGCGCTCGGAATCCGAGGCCCCGCCGCCCAAGCGCGTCGTGGTCGCGGACGACCGGATCACGGCGGACCAGGCCTATCGCCTGGCCTGCGAGGGCACCGGGCTGCTGTGGCGCGGCGACTACCAGAACGCGCGCCAGCTGCTGCAGGCCATGACGCGGCGGGTGGACAAGCGTCCCCGCAAGCCGGCCGACACGCTGCTGGCGGCCTTCAACCAGCATCGCATGGCGCAGGCGCAGCGCGCCCGCATCCTGGGCATGCTGCTGATTCCCTTCGACGCCGGCCATGTCATCCCGCTGCGCCGCGCGCCCGACGCCCGGCTGGCCTGCGAGCAGGCCCACGGCCCGGCCGACGCGCCCTACGTGGCCTCGCTGCGCGAACTGCTGGGCCTGATCGGCGCCTACGAATGGCGCAGGAAAGGCGTGGAGATCGCCGCGCTGGGCGGCGACCGCATCCATCCGCACTATGGCGTGTTCTCGCCCGTGCGCGGCGAATACGTGGACCTGGTGGCACAGGCGCCGCTGCCGGCGGGCGACACCGCCTTCGACATCGGCGTGGGCACGGGCGTGCTGTCGGCCGTGCTGGCGCGACGCGGCCTGGCGCGCGTGGTCGCCACCGACCAGGATCCGCGGGCGCTGGCCTGCGCCCGTGAAAACCTGGAACGCCTGGGCCTGACGAATCGCGTCGAACTCGTCCAGGCCGATCTGTTTCCGCCGGGCCGCGCGCCGCTGGTGGTCTGCAATCCGCCCTGGCTGCCGGCGCGCCCCAGCTCGCCGGTCGAATACGCGGTCTACGACCCGGACAGCCGCATGCTGCGCGGCTTCCTGGACGGCCTGGCCGCCCATCTGGCGCCGGGCGGCGAAGGCTGGCTGATCCTGTCCGACCTGGCCGAGCACCTGGGCCTGCGCAGCCGCGACGACCTGCTGGCCATGATCGCGCGAGCCGGCCTGCGGGTGGTGGACCGGATCGACACGCGGCCGCGCCACGGCCGCGCCGCCGACGCATCCGATCCGCTGCACGCGGCGCGCTCGCGCGAAGTCACCTCGCTCTGGCGGCTGGCCGCCGCCTGACGGCCTGACGACCCGATCTGCCGAAAACCCGCCGGCCTCGGCGCTGGCGGCGGCTAGACCCGCCCGGCCGCCAAGTTCACGCTGATGGCGATGATGAAGACATTGAAGAAAAAGGCGATCACGCTGTGCACCAGCGCCGTGCGCCGCAGCCGGCGGTTGACGATCTGCACGTCCGACACCTGGAAGGTCATGCCCAGCACCAGGGCGAAGTAGGCGAAGTCCCAGTAGTCCGGCTCCGGCGTGCCGGGGAACTCCAGGCCCTTGTGCGTGGGACTGCGGCGGCTATAGTAGCCGTGCGCGTAGTGCAGCGCGAAGATCATGTTCATGTACAGCCAGGACAGCACGATGCTGACCGCCGCCGCGATCATGTCCAGCGCGCCGCTGGCCCCCGAGGACGAGCGCAGCTCCATCCACAGCGCCATGACGATCAGGCAGGAAATGGCCACGCTGCTCCACAGCACCGCGCTGCGGCCCACGTCGACCAGCTGCGCGCGCTCGCGCATGGACTGCGGCGTGGCCCGCGTGAACGCATGCGCCGTCGCCAGCAGGAACACCAGCGCCGCCACATCGAAGGCCAGCAGCGCGGCGCGGCTGTAGGGCAGGCCCGCCGCCCGGAACGCCGCGCCCAGCCCGATGGCCAGCAGGGCGCTCAGCGCCAGCCTGCGGTGCGCGTGAAAGAACGGCAGGGCGCGGACCTCGCCCATTCCATCGGGCGCATGGCCGGCGGCCGGCTGCTGCTGCGGATCCCGGACGGGCTGCGACATGGCTTGCTCCTGGCTGATGGCGCGCCGCCCCTGGCGGCGGCGCGGCAAGCTACACGCTAACCGATACCGAGCAAACCCACCAAGCTTCCGGCGAACAGCAGCCACAGCGGATGGATCCGCGTGACGCTGCCCAGCAGCGCCACCGCCGCCGTGATGGCGCCCAGCAGCCAGCTGTGCACCGAGGATTCCGTGATCAGCGAGGCGCTGGCGGCCACCAGCCCGACCGTCATGGGAAAGATGCCGGCCTGCACCATGCCGCGCCAGGGCCGGTCCTTGAAGCGTTCCCACAATCCCAGCGCGATCACGGTAATGATCGAGGACGGCCCGAACTTGGCCAGGGTGGTGACCAGCATGCCGGACCAGCCGGCCACGTGCCAGCCCACCAGCGTGACCACCATGAGATTGGGCCCCGGCGCCGCCTGCCCCAGCGCGAACAGCGCGGAAAAGTCGGCGGCCGTCATCCAGCCGTGCACATCGACGACCTGCCGCTGCATTTCCGGCAGGATGGTGTTGCCGCCGCCGAAGGCCAGCACGGACAGCTGCGTGAAGATCTGGGCCAGCGCCCACAGCGTCTGCATCATCGCCTTTGCCTCCAGACCAGCAGGATGCTCAACGGCGTCAGCACCGCCATGGTCGGCAGCAGCGGGATGCGCAGCACCGCGATGCAGATGAAACAGGCGGTGGCCACGACGCCGGCCAGCCAGTCGCGCCGCTTGATCACGGGCAGGCCGATCTTGACCGCCATCGAGATCAGCAGGCCCGCCGCCGCGGCGGCCAGCCCGGCGAACAGGTGCTGCACATGCGGATCGTTCTGGAATCGGTCGTAGACCATGCCCAGCAGCACCACGATGATCGACGGCGCCAGGATCAGTCCCATCAGCGCGGAGAAGGCGCCGCGCGGACCTCGGAATTTCATGCCCAGCGCCACCGACAGGTTGATGATGTTGCCGCCGGGCAGGAACTGGCACAGGCCCAGCAGATCGGTGAATTCCGCCCCGGACAGCCAGCGGTGCTTCTCGACCACCATGCGGCGCGCCAGCGGCAGCGCGCCGCCGAAGGCCGTCAGGCCGAGCATGAGGAACCCTTGGAACAATTGCCCGCAGCTCGGCGCGGGCGCGAGGCCGGCTTCGGCGGTAGGAGTCGCTGCATTCATTTTTTATTGCCGGCGCGGGGCCGGTAGGGTGGAAGGCCGCGCCTGCGCGCCGCCGGTAAAACACAACCCGCAGCCTACTCCCGGCCCAGAATAATGTCTAATATATGACTGGTTAACCACTCATATTTACCAGATATGGCATCCGTCGATCTGCGCCTGCTGCGCTACTTCCTGGCGGTGGCCGAGGAATCCCACCTGACCAAGGCCGCCGAGCGCCTGGGCATCCGCCAGCCGCCGCTCAGCCAGCAGATCCGCGCGCTGGAGCAGGAGCTGGGCGTGACGCTGTTCAACCGCCTGCCGCGCGGCATGGAACTGACCGAAAGCGGCCGCGCGCTGCTGGCGGACGCGCGCAACATCATCGCGCTGGTGGACCAGGCCGTGGACGGCGTGCGCCAGGTATCGCGCGGCGAGGCCGGCCGGCTGACGGTGGGCTTCACCGGCTCGGCGGCCTTCCACCCCTTCGTGCCGTCCGTGATCCGGCGCTTTCGCGATGCCGCGCCCAATGTGCGGCTGGTGCTGGAGGAAAGCAGCACCGGCGAGCTGACCGAGGCCGTGGCCGAAGGCCGGGTCGACGCGGCCTTCATCCGCGGCGCCCAGGGCGCCAGCCGCAACGTGGTGGTGGAAAGCGTGCTGGAGGAAACCATGCTGGCGGCCTTCCCCGCCGACCATCCGATGGTCAGGGGCCGTCCCAGGAAGCGCATCGCGCTGTCGGAACTGGCCGAGGAATCCTTCATCCTGTACCGCCGCCACAACGGCCCTGGCCTGTACGACGCCATCATCTCGGCCTGCGCGGCCGCCGGCTTCAGCCCGCGCATGGCGCAGGAAGCGCCGCGCATGCTGTCGACCCTGAGCCTGGTGGCCGCCGGCCTGGGCGTGTCGCTGGTGCCGGCCTCGCTGCGCCGGGTCAACATCGAGGGCGTGGTCTACGTCAACGTCACCCAGCCCGCCGGCCTGCGCGCGCCGCTCAACCTGATCTGGCGCGATGCCCCCCTGTCCGGCGCCTGCCGCAAGCTGATCGAGGAAGTGCGGCTCTGCCGCGCCCAGCAGCAGGCCTGAGGCCGGGCGGCGCTACACTCTGCGGCTGTCGCATCCCTTCCCGCATCCGTCATGCCCTCCCCGCAACCTATCGGCGTATACGACTCCGGCCTGGGCGGCCTGAGCGTGGCGCGCGCCATCCGCGACGCGCTGCCCGGCGAACGCCTGCTGTACGTGGCCGACTCGGCCCACGTGCCCTACGGCGAGAAAACCACGGACTACGTGCGACGACGCGCCGAAACCATCTCGGACTACTTCGTCGAGCGCGGCGCCAAGGCCATCGTGGTGGCCTGCAACACGGCGACGGCCGCCGCCATCGCCGACCTGCGCGCGCGCCACCCCGGCCTGATCGTGATCGGCGTGGAACCGGCCATCAAGCCCGCCGCCCACCTGACCGCCAGCGGCGTGATCGGCGTGTTCGCCACCACCGGCACGCTGGCCAGCCGCAAGTTCGCCGCCCTGGTGCAGCGTGAAGCGCCCGAAGTGCGCATCCTGCTCCGGCCCTGCCCCGAATGGGTCGCCCTGGTCGAGCGCGGCGAGCTGGAAGGCCCCGCCCTGCGCGCCGCCGTCGAAGCCCCGGTGCGCGAGCTGCGCGATGCCGGCGCCGACGTGCTGGTGCTGGGCTGCACCCATTTCCCCTTCCTGGACGCGGCCATCCGGGCCGCGGCCGGCCCCTCGGTGCCGCTGCTGGAAACCGGCGCTCCGGTGGCGCGCTGGCTGCGCCACCAGCTGCGAGAACGCGATCTGCTGGCCGACGGCGAATGCGGCGCCCTGGAACTGGAAACCACCGGCGATCCCGCCGCGCTGGCCCGGCTGGCGGGACTGCTGCTTGGCGGCGACTTCCAGGCCGCGCAGACGCCGCCCGCCTGGCGCTGAGCGCGCCGGCGTTTGATCCGGCGCAGCCCGGACGGGCCCGATTTGACGAATAATCGGTGTGGGACGGGCGCTTGACGCCCGCCCCGGTCCCGCGCCCGCCGCGCGGGCTGGAGTCGCCAGGGCCGCGCCGGACGCGCCCGCGACAGACGAGGAGACGCGCCATGAAACGCATCCGGATACCCGTGGACGGATCGCAGCACGCGCTGCACGCCGTCCAGGCGCTGCTGGAAGCGCGCCGCTACGATCCCGTGGCGCAGGTCGAGCTGCTCAACGTGCAGGTGCCGCTGCAGGCGGGCAAGATCGGCCGAGGCCTGTCCCAGGAAGAGATCGACGCCTATCACCTGCGCGAATCGCGCGACGCGCTGCGCGAGCCCGCCGCGCTGCTGCACTCGGCGGGACTGCCCTGCACCGAACACACCGAGATCGGCGCCATCGCCGAAACCATCGCGCGCGTGGCGCACGATCCCCGCGCCGACGAAATCTACATGGGCTCGCGCGGCCTGGGCTCGGTATCCGCGCTGCTGATGGGCTCGGTGGCCACCAAGGTCCTGCACCTGACGGCCCTGCCCGTCACCCTGGTCAAGTGAACGCGCAAGCGCCGCAACAAGGAGCATCCATGCTGAACCTGCTCGTTCCCGTCGACGGTTCCGACAACGCCAACCGCGCCGTCCTGCATGCGCGCGCGCTGGCCGCCGGCGCGCCGTCCGCCCGCGTCCACCTGCTCAACGTCCAGACGCCGCCGCGCGGCCGCGCCGGCCTGTCCAGCCTGATCACGCAGGACATGATCGACGAGTTCTATCTGCGCGAAGGCCAGGAGGCCGCCGACGAGGCCCGCAAGCTGCTGGACGACGCCGGCATCGACTACACCAGCCATGTGGAATTCGGCAATCCGGCCGTGGCGATCAACGCCTATGCGCGCGAACACGGCTGCCAGCGCATCGTCATGGGCAGTCGCGGCAATGGCGCGCTGGCCGGCATCCTGGTCGGCTCGGTCGCCAACCAGGTGCTGCAGCTGGCCGACGCGCCGGTCACGCTGATCCGCTGACGCGGGCGGCGGGCAGGCGCAGCGTCACGCGCAGCCCGCCCAGCGGCGACTCGCCGACGAGCACGTCGCCGCCATAGCTGCGCGCGAGATCGCGCGCGATATCCAGTCCCAGCCCCGAGCCCGGCCGCTGCTCGTCCAGCCGCGTGCCGCGCTCGAAGATGCGCTCGCGCTCGTCCTCCGGAATGCCCGGGCCGTCGTCATCGATATGGATCAGCAACATACCGTCGCCGTCGCGCGCGGCGGTGACGCACAGCCGCCGGGCCGCCCATTTGCAGGCGTTGTCCAGCAGATTGCCGGCCATCTCCTGCAGGTCCTGTTCATCGCCGCGAAACGCCAGGTCCGCCGGAAAGGCCGGCATGTCGACATCCAGCCCGCGCTGCGCATGCAGGCGGCGCATGACGCGCAGCAACGCCTCCAGCGGCGGCCGCAGCGGCGTGCGTCCCTCGATCGCGCCGGCCGCCGCCGCGGCCCGCGCGCGGGCCAGATGGTGATCGACCTGTCGCTGCGCCAGCGCGACCTGCTCGCGCACCAGCGCCGCCAGCGGACTGTCCTCGCGCGCGGCGGCATTGGCCAGAATGCTCAAGGGCGTCTTGACCGCGTGCGCCAGGTTGCCGGCCTGCGTGCGCGCGCGCTGGACCATATCGGCGTTGACCGCCAGCACGCGGTTGAAATCCTCGACCAGCGGCTGGATCTCGCTGGGAAAGCGCCCCTCGATCGGGGTGATGCCGCCGCCATGCTGCGAGGCCAGTTGCGCGCGCAGCCGCGCCAGCGGACGCAATCCCACCAGCACCTGCACCACCGCTGCGGCCGTCAGGCCCGCCGCCAGCGCGCCCAGCGCGATCAGCAGCATGTGGTTGAAGCGTCCCACCGGCTCGGCCAGCGCCGCCGTGTCGGCCGCCACCGCCAGCCGGAGCGCGCCGGACTCGGACTCTTCCGGCTTGAGCGTGCGCGTCAGCGTGGTGAGCCGATGCCGCTCGGGACCGGCGATGTCATAGACGCCATCGGCCGCCGCGTCGGGCAGGGCCAGCGTCTGGTCCCACAGCGACCGCGAACGCGCGGCCCCGGACATCACCGTGCGCCCCTGGTCGTCCAGGCGGTCGATCTGCCAATACAGGCCCGACAGGGGCTGCCCCAGCCGGGGATCGCTCAGCGGCGTCACGCTCAGCGCGCCATCGGGCGCGACGTTGACCGCCGCGGTCAGCTGGTTCAGGTGCAGGACCAGCTCGGCGCGCAGCTGCTCGGCCACGTGCTGGCGGAACAGATTGCCCAGGCCCCAGCCGGCCAGCGCCACGGTGGCGAGGATCCAGGCCAGCGTGCCCGCCAGCAGGCGCCAGCGCAGCGAGCCGGGCGCGCGCGCAGCGCTCATTCCGTCCTCGCCAGCCGATACCCCAGGCCGCGCACGGTTTCGATGGTGTCGGGCGGCAACTTCTTGCGCAGCCGGCCGATGAAGACCTCGATGGTGTTGGAATCGCGGTCCTGGTCCTGCGCGTAGATGTGCTCGTTCAGCTCGGCGCGCGAGACCACCTCGCCGGCCCGCTGCATCAGCACGGCCAGCACCTTGAATTCATGGCTGGTCAGCGCCAGCGCCTGGCCGTCCACGGTGACGCGGGCCTGGCGCGTGTCCAGCATGATCGGACCGCAGCGCCATTGCGCGCTGGTGTGGGCGCTCTGCCGCCTGAGCAGGGCGCGCAGCCGCGCCAGCAGCTCTTCCATGTGGAAGGGCTTGGTCAGGTAGTCGTCGGCGCCGGCGTCGATGCCGGCGACCTTCTCGTGCCAGTTGTCGCGGGCGGTCAGGATCAGCACCGGCATGCCCAGCCCCGCCGCGCGCCACTTCTTCAGCACCGTCAGGCCGTCCATCACCGGCAGGCCCAGGTCCAGCACCACCAGGTCATAGGTTTCGACCTCGCCCAGGTAGTGCGCGCGGCCGCCGTCCGCCGCGGTGTCCACCAGGTAGCCCGCCTGGCCCAGCGCCTCGGACAGTTGCGCCGACAGCGTGGGCTCGTCTTCCACCACGAGGATCCGCATCAGTGTTTGCCCCGGAATTGAATGTCGCGCCCCTTCACGCTCAGCACCCTGCCGTCGCGCGCGTCGATTTTCATCTTGATCAGCCCGCCACCGCTCTGCAGCAGCCGGATCTCGTAGATGAACTCGCCATCATCCTCTTCGAACTCGACCTTGACCACCTGGCCGGGATAGTCGCGCTCGACCCGGTCCAGCACATCGCGCAGCGGCAGGATCTTGCCGTCCTGCAGGGCCTGGCGCGCGCGATCGTGGTCGTCCTCGCCGGCCGTGCCCCGGCCCGGGCCCGCCGCCAGGACCACGGCCAGCGCGGCGCCGCACAGCCAGAGACCGGCGCGCGCGATCGGATGGCGGCCAGCGCCGCGAAGATTGAAGGAAAACATGGGTTTCTTATACCGCGTCCGGGATGAACGGCGGGTGAACGGACGCTTCAGAAAGGGTTCATGGCCACTTGCGAATAATGCGTTCCATGGCCGATCCCGCGCCATGCCCCTCATCAAGGAGACCCACCCATGACCTCGATCCGCAACACTTTCGCCGCGCTTGCCCTGGGCGCCACCGCGCTGGCCGGTTCCGCCGCCTATGCCCAGACCGCGCCTCAGCCCACGGCCGCTCCCGCCGCCGCCACGGCCCAACCCCAGACGTTCCTGACCGTGCGCCAGGTCTATGACACGCTGACCACCGCCGGCTACCGCAACATCACCGAGATCGAGCTGGAGCACGGCCGCTACGACGTGAAGGCCGACAACCCGCAGGGCCAGCGCGTGAAGCTGCGCGTGGACGCGCAGAGCGGCGCCGTGCTGCGCAGCCGCCTGAAGGACTGAGGCGGCGTTTTCCTGGGGCGGACGGCGCCGGCGCTGCGCCGTCCCGGCGCCTGCCTCCCGGCGCCCCCTTGGCAGTCCGCGCCCGTCCCGCCCTGCCGGGCGGCCCTCTTCGATGGAAGTCATCATGAAAACCCGCACCGCCCTGGGCGGTTTCCTGCTCGTCCTCACCCTCGCCTGGGCCTGCGACGCGTTCGTCCTGCAAGCCGCGCCCGCCGGCGCCTGGCCCTGGGTCCTGCAGCGGCAGGCGCTGTACCTGACGGGCGTCTGGTCCATCGCGCTGATGGCGCTGATCATGCTGCTGGCATTGCGCCCGGCCTGGCTGGAGCGCCCGCTGGGCGGCATGGACCGGGTCTACCGGCTGCATAAATGGGCCGGCATCCTGGCTGTCGTGACCGGCGCCGCGCACTGGCTGATCAAGCTGGCCGGCGGCCCCTTGAAGACCTTGCTGGGCACGGACGGTCGCCCCGCGCGCGACCTGACGCTGGCCCTGTTCGAAGGCAGCCGGGGAATCGCCAAGGACCTGGGCGAATGGTCGATCTATGCGCTGCTGCTGATGCTGGCGCTGACGCTGTGGCGCCGCTTTCCCTATCACGCCTGGCGCCTGGCCCATCGCGTCATGCCCGCGCTGTTCCTGGTGCTGGCCTTCCATGCCGTGGCGCTGGCGCCGGCCGGCTACTGGACCGGCATCACCGGCCTGCTGCTCGCCCCGCTGCTGGCGACCGGCATCTGGAGCGCCGGCGTGGCGCTGGCCGGCCGCATCGGCCATGGCCGCCGCAGCCACGGGCGCATCACGGCGCTGGAACGCAAGCGCGACGGCGTGCTGGAAGTCGAATGCCGCCTGGACGCGGACTGGTGCGGCCATCAGGCGGGACAGTTCGCCTTCGTGCGCTTCGACCGCCGCGAAGGCGCGCACCCGTACACCATCGCCAGCGCGCCTCGGCGGGATGGTGTCATCCGCTTCGAGATCAAGGCGCTGGGCGACTACACCTCGCGCCTGCCCGATGCGCTGCGCGTGGGCCAGCCGGTGGAGGTCGAAGGCCCCTATGGCTGCTTCCAGCTCGACGTCGGTGACGCCGCGCCGCAGGTCTGGGTGGCGGGCGGCATCGGCGTCACGCCCTTCCTGGCCTGGCTGGATGCGCTGGTCGCCGACCCGGCCCGCGCACCCAGCGCGCAGCTGCATTACTGCGTGCGCGACGCGGCCGCCGACCCCTTCGCCGCCGCGCTGCGGGAACGCTGCGCGACGCTGCCCTCGATCCGTCTGAGCATCCATGACGCGGCCCGGGGCCAGCGGCCGGCCGCGGCGCAGGTGGAACTGGATCCGGCCGCAGGCCAGGCCGCCCAGGTCTGGTTCTGCGGCCCGGCCGGACTGGCGCGCAGCCTGCGCGCCGGCCTGCGACGCCTGGGCCGCGCCGACGTGCGCTGGCATCAGGAGGCGTTCCAGATGCGTTAGCATCGAAGGCGGCCCCGCGCGTCAAGGCGGGACCGCTGCACCGCTCGCCGCGCCGGCGGACTGCTCCGTTTTCCGCAGGATTTCCGGCAACGCAATCGGCTTTGCTTGCGCTGGGTCAAACCCGTCCCGTCCACGGTGCCCGATCCGCCCGTGATCGGGACGACAATAGATCCATCCCGGCAAGCCCGCGGCCCGGACCCCGTCCCGGCGGTCCGCGGCGGGCGGCCAGCAACCCTCTATCCGAAAATCTGGAGGCATGTATATGGTGTTCAAGAAACTCTGCGTCGCGGCGATCCTTGCGGTGGCTTCGGCCCCGGTGCTGGCGGCCGAATGCTCGGTCGACATCGCGGGCAATGACCAGATGCAGTTCGACAAGAAGGAAATCACCGTCAGCAAGAGCTGCAAGCAGTTCACGGTGAACCTGAAGCATCCCGGCAAGCTGGGCAAGAACGTCATGGGCCACAACTGGGTGCTGACCAAGACGGCCGACATGCAGGGCGCGGTGAACGACGGCATGGCCGCCGGCCTGCCCGCCGACTACGTCAAGAAGGATGACGCCCGCGTCATCGCCCACACCAAGGTGATCGG